>DPSB01000244.1 GCA_003537495.1 Cytophagales bacterium
TGCGATCCATAAAGTCTTCAATGTTGAAGCCTTTTATTTCGCAGGCAAACTTGGTTTTAAAAAGAGACGCATTAAATCTTGTGATGGGGGCAGCACCGCTCTTACCGGCTTTTAAACCTTCCCAGTATTGTTGAAGGGTATTTCCGATTGGCGTTAATGCACCTGCACCTGTTACTACTACTCTTTTAAAAGTCATACAATCCGTTAGTGGAGCGAAAGAACTGACAAAACCTATTATTTCTTAACGTTCTCTTCGAGGTAAGAAATCGCCTGGCCTACAGTGGCAATGTTTTCGGCCTGGTCGTCAGGGATGGAAATGTTAAATTCTTTTTCGAACTCCATAATAAGTTCTACGGTGTCCAGCGAGTCAGCTCCAAGGTCGTTGGTGAAACTTGCTTCAGGAGTAACTTCAGACTCTTCCACGCCAAGTTTGTCGATGATGATCTGTTTTACTTTTTGTGCGATTTCAGACATGTTTTTAAAGGTTTAGAGGATTCAAAAATCTGTGCAAATAAAGAGATTTGGTGCAATATTGTCAAACATTTAAAACTAGCGATGCTATTGCGATTACCGTGGCAAAAATGAAGAAAAAGCGGCTCGAAATGGAATATTCATTCGATTTTGAGTCAATCGGCATAATTTCATCTGCCAAAGGTTATAAGTTGGCTTGGGAAGTAAATCATATACTGGGCAGCCGCCTTACGCGCCAGCCCGATTTAACAGTGATGTTAAATAAAGAGACTTATGCCAGTTATGGGTATTATGCCTTTGAAAACGAGGTTAATGTGTTAAAACTCTTTCGGAATAAGCCCAACGAGGCCGAACTTATTAAAAATTTATTAGTGCCCGAGTTCCAACATTATGATTACATTTTGCTTACCCAAGGCGAGGCGCACATGGCCAGCAAACGTTTGCAGGAACTCTTAAAAAATATTCCTTCCATCGAACTAACTGCTTTTATACCTTTGGCATCCTTAAAATCGAAGGACAATTTTATTTTCTAACCCACTCACCAATTTTACATGGAACGCGTTTCGTACAACAAAACCAAGATTGTAGCAACCATAGGCCCGGCCTCAAACAACAAGGAGATGCTGAAAGCCCTTGCCCGGGAAGGTGTGGATGTGTTCAGACTCAACTTTTCGCATGGTAAACATGAAGATCACCAGAAGGTGGTTAACTACATTCGTGAGATTAATGATGAACTGGGTACCCACATTGCTATTCTGCAAGATTTGCAAGGCCCCAAAATCCGTGTAAACGAAATGGAACCCGGTATTGAAATAAAAGCCGGTGAAACCATTACCATCACCACCAAAGAAGTTCTGGGAAATAAAGATTTGGTGAGTACCTCGTACGAAGGTTTGCCCAACGATGTGAAAGTGGGCGACATGATTTTGATAGACGATGGTAAACTTGAGTTGCGTGTAAAAGACGTGCGCGGGGTAGAAGTTACCTGTACTATAATCTATGGTGGTCCGTTGAAATCCCGCAAAGGAATTAACCTGCCGTTTTCTAAAGTATCGGCACCCTCGCTAACCGAAAAAGATCTGGAAGATTTAAAGTTCGGGTTGAAGAACAGAGTGGACTGGGTGGCATTATCGTTTGTGCGCAAAGCGAAAGACATTGAAGCATTGCGTGAGATTATAAACGAACATAAATCGACCACGCGCATTGTGGCCAAGATTGAGAAGCCCGAGGCTCTTGAAAATATTGATGATATTGTTGCCGCTACTGATGCGGTAATGGTTGCCCGTGGCGATTTGGGTGTAGAGATATGGATGGAAGAAGTGCCCATGGTGCAAAAGATGCTGGTTGAAAAATGTAATCGTGCTTCCAAGCCGGTAATTGTGGCTACGCAAATGATGGAGAGTATGATTGAAAACCCGCGCCCTACCCGTGCAGAAACAAACGATGTGGCCAATGCTGTAATGGATGGAGCGGATGCATTAATGCTTTCAGCAGAAACGGCTGCCGGTAAATATCCGGTAGAAGTTATCCGCAGTATGGTGCGCACAATCGGCTCTGTTGAGAAACAAGGCAACATCTATTACCGCTTTCGCGATGTAGAGGCCGATTCGCCAAACTATTTTAACGATAGTCTTATTCTTACTGCTTGTAAACTAGCTAAAGAAGTTAACGCCAAAGCTATTGTGGGGATGACCCAGTTAGGTTATGCAGCGTTCAAAGCCTCATCGCACCGGCCTAATGCCAATATCTTTGCGTTTACCAGCAACGATGCGATTCTTAACTCTATGAACTTAGTGTGGGCCACACGCGCCTATCATTACGATAAAGCCAGCAGTACAGACGAAACCATTGCCGATGTAGAAAAAATTCTAAAGCGCGATGGCCATGTGCAAACAGGCGACATCTTTATTATTCTGGCCAGTATGCCTATTCAGGAACGAGGTCGTTCTAATATGATTAAGGTGCATGTGGTGAGTTAACTACTCGTTACCAGTTTCCGGTTGCCTGTTCTGGTAACCGGAAACTGGTAACAGGTAACATACTAGTTCAGAGTTTAGGCTCCACTAAAATCACTTGTTCTTTTTCTACTACCACTGCTCCGGCAGGATCGCCTTTGCGTTTACGTACAAATTTTTTAGGTGTAACGATAACCGGGCAAAGCGAATCGGTTTTGCGTTTGGAGTTATATGCAGCTAATTGCGCGGCACGTTCAATTACATCTTTCGGAAAATTTTTACCAGACTGATGCTTAATGATTACGTGCGAGCCGGCAACATCCTTTGCATGCAACCATAAATCTTCCTTATAGGCAAGCTTCAATGTAAGTTCATCGTTGGCTTCTGCATTACGACCTACCCAAATGCGAAAGCCTTTGTGTTCAAACTCGTGGTAGGGAAGTATTTCCTTTTTTTGTTTTGAGATTGTTTGGGATTCTGTTTGCTTCAATTGTTTTAAATCAGCGCTGTTTTCTACTTCCGTAAGTTTCTGATTTAGTCTCTGTAGCTCTACCGTTTTGGTGTCGATAGCTTTTTGCAGCTGATTAATCTCGATCTGTTGATTTTTTGCCTTGCGGTAAAATACTTCAGCGTTTTTTTGTGGCGACAGCTCGGGTTTTAGTTTTATCGTAACGGGTTGGTTATCGTAAAAACTGGTAAGCGTGGTTTGTGAAATACCATTGGTAAGTGCGTGGAGGTTGGCCATCAGCAAATCGCCCCAAAGCTGGTAATGAGTATCGTGTTGCAGTTCTGTTAGTTTATGTTCATTCTTCTGAATGTAGTTTTGTCCGGCTTTGATTTGATCGTGTAACGCTTTAACCTGCTTGAGCTTTTGCGCGGTGAAGGTTTCTCT
This sequence comes from Cytophagales bacterium, assembly GCA_003537495.1. Classification (GTDB taxonomy): domain Bacteria; phylum Bacteroidota; class Bacteroidia; order Cytophagales; family Cyclobacteriaceae; genus ELB16-189. The sequence continues at coordinate 3,319 of DPSB01000244.1, forward strand.
ATAAACGTATTGGAGAAAAAACGAATTCAAGGTCTCAATAGGATTATCGAATTGGTTTAGTATGTTCCCTACGGGAACCAACGACAGATGAAGTTTATCTGATTTCTCAATGACGTAATAGCGTGGTATTTCCAGTTCCTGAACTAATTCCTGAAATGCTAGCCATAAGTTTTTATCATCTTTTTTTATTGTTGTCCAATATTCCCAAACAAGTTTTCCGAATGTAAAGTAGTAGGTTGGTAAATTTGATTGTTGGGCACGGAAGGTGTCTTCGCTAAAATCAAGCTTACGGTTGAGGGATGCAAGTAAAAGTGTTAAGTCGTTTTTAAGGTGACTCCGAAAAAGAGTTATTGCATTATCATTATGAAACAGAATAACATTGGCCCGGTTGCCATGCATTTTAAAAAGTAACAAGAGATTATCTTCAAGTTTAATGGCGAAGCACCTTTCGTTTTCAAAAACATGAACTTGTTTTACTGATTTCAGAATAACTTCTTGAAATAGATCGATGCTATTTTTACGAGCTCTGTTAAACTGATTAGGAAAAGACAAGCAACAGAAATCGGATTGCAAACTTGCTTTAATAAAAAAGGATTCTTTCGAATTATAGAACTCCAGCACCAACTCATCTTTATTCTGACTAAAACAGGCTACTACCTTAAACCCCGATAGCTTTTGGTGCAATTGCTTGCTCAGTTGTTTTAAAAAGTAATAGTTATTGTGCACGGGTTAAACCTCAATACTCAGGCCATCATAGGCCAAAGCTACTGATTTAGGCAACTCGCGCTCTACAATTTTGTGGCAGCCCAGTTTGTGGCTAATGTGTATAAAGTAAGTTTGTTTAGCACCAATGCGTTCGGCCATAGCCAGCGCTTCTGCCAGGTTAAAGTGCGAAAGATGTTTTTCGCGTTGCAAAGCATTTAAAACAAGTGTTTCAGTTCCTTCTAATAAATTTAATGTTTGCTCGGGTATCTGGTTTGCATCGGTAATGTAACTGAAGTTTTTAATGCGAAAGCCCAACACAGGTAATTGATAATGTAAAACGGGTAGCGGTAAAATTTTTGTTGCACC
>DPSB01000038.1 GCA_003537495.1 Cytophagales bacterium
ATACCCAACATGTATTTGATGCTTTGCGAGCCGGGGCCTCTGGTTATCTGCTTAAGAAACATCTGTCCACTACACTATTTGAGTCAATCGATGAAGTTTTAAATGGCGGTGCCCCGATGTCGCCCACCATTGCCTTTATGGTTATTGCAGCTATGCAAAAACCTGCTGTTAATCCATATAATCTCACCACCCGCGAAAACGAAATACTTACTTCCCTATCGAGGGGAAATAGCTACAAACTAATGGCTGCCGAGTTTGCCATTACGGTTGATACCGTTCGGGCACACATCAAAAAAATTTACGAGAAGCTGCACGTGCATTCCCAAACCGAAGCCGTAAGCAAAGCTATTAAAGAGCGATTGGTGTAATTGGCATTACCTATTTATGTAATACCGCATCGTTAAAATTCAGCGCAACTTTGATATTAAGATAAAGCACCATCTTAATATTTTAAGTTATGAATTCTTCTGTCAATAATTCGCTCAACGTTACTTTCCAACTTATTTTATTGGCATTAAGTTGCTCAATACAGCTACAAGCACAGGTTACGTTTCAGGGAACACCCCTTATCAGTATGCCATCTACACCCCAGGAGTTAGCCAAAGGCGATTTTAACAACGATGGGCGCATGGATTTTGTGGGCGTAAACTTTAATGCGTTAGCCAACCAGCAAATAACTATTTTACTAAACACTGGAACAGGAACGTTTGCAGGAGCAAACAAAAGAAATTTTGCATCGGCTACTAATCCAACAGATGTAGCAGTGGGCGACTTTAACAAAGACGGAAACCTGGACGTTGTTACGTGTAGCCAGAGTAATAATAACTTTTCGTTACTGTTAGGCGATGGGGCCGGAAATCTGGCTACGCCTGTAAACTTCACAGCCGGAGATTTGCCACAAGGTATTGCGGTAGGCGATATGAATAAAGATGGAAACTTAGATGTGTTGGTTACCAATAGAGGAACTCCGGATGATGTCTACATCTATTTTGGAAATGGTGCCGGAGGTTTTTCAGCACCAACTATAATAACAATTGTCAATGTGTGGGATATTACGGTAGCCGATTTCAATGGCGATACTAACCCTGACTTTGCAGTGTATGTTGGTAATACCGTTCAGGTATGGTTTGGAAACGGAACCGGCACCACCTACACACTTGGCCCAACTATTACTTCGTTTGGTATTTCCGGTAACCCAATAGCCAGTGCCGATCTGGATGGCGATGGTGACATCGATATTCTGGCATCCAGTGCTTACACCTTAAATGATGGGAGTGGAAATTTTTCTCCGCGGATCGTAGTAAGTCAAACCGGAAGCAAATACACTGTAGCTGATCTCAACAAAGATTCACATCCAGATATCATTGCTAATGATCACAATCAAAACACCCCCAACATGAGAGTTTTTTTAGGTGATGGTGGCGGCACCTTTACCCTCCTTGCAAAATTTGAAATAAGAGGCTATGCGAACGGAATTGAAGTAGCAGATGTCAATAACGATGGCCATCTCGATGTTGTTAGCATTGGTGCGTGGGGTGGGGTACCGGTTGCTGATGTACTATTAGGCGATGGAACAGGTTACTTCACAAATGCACCCGTTAAATATCCTACTGTAACAGACCCACGCGATATTGTTAAAGGTGATTTCAACGAGGATGGCGAAATCGACTTTGCATTAACGCATGCCAGTAATGTTATTACTATTTATTTAGGGCAAGGCAATGGACGCTTTGCAAAAACGGCAACTAATTATAGTACCGGTGGTTTGCCTCAGTATATTTTAACTATTGATTATAATAAAGACAATCACCTTGATTTGGTAACTCTTAACTGGACTGGATCGTCAATTACGGTTTATACAGGCATAGGTGATGGAACATTTAATTTATTAGCTACGATACCGGTAACTGCTTTATCCGGCAGTCGAATTACAACAGCCGATTTTAACAATGATACTTTTGTTGATATTGCTGTATCAGGTTACACAAACAATATCATCAGCATCCTTACCGGAACAGGTTCAGGATTCAATACACCTACTACCATTACAACATCGCAAAATATCTCAGAAATAAAAGCTGCTGATTTTACAGGTGATGGCAATCAAGATATAATAGCTGATTTCAATAATATAAATCGGATGGTTCTCTTTACAGGAAATGGGTCAGGAGGTTTTACCGAAAGTACCAATCAATACCCACATCAGGGTAGCTTCTTCCTGATAGATGATATGAACGGAGACACCCACCCAGATGTAATTACTTTCTCAAATAGTAGTGGCGATGATTATTTTATCAATGATGGCACTGGAAATTTTACTGGAACAGCCATGTCAGTTTCATTAGGCGGATTCCCATGGGGGTATTCCGACATGAATGGAGATGGTATTAAGGATTTGATTGTGGGATCGCAAAACTCGATTACTTCAAGTCCGGGGCAAATAGTGGTTTTTAGAGGAACAGTAGGTGGAATTTCAAACTCAATTCTTATTGACAAAGATTACTCAGGTGGAAATCGCTTTGTGCTTCATGATTTAAACAAGGATGGCCGCATGGATATACTTGCCACCTCCAACAACTTGTACGAAGATTATGTTGGGTCATTAATCAACACTACAGTTGCAGCCGGTTGCCCGGCTATTACTTCGCAATCGTCATCAGCTTCGGTTTGTACTGGCCAGTTTTTTAGCTTTGGCATTACAGCATCGGGTAGCGCACCATTGGCCTATCAATGGCGCAAAGATGGTGTGGATATGCCGGGTCGAACCACCGCAACCCTTACATTTCTTGCCATCACTTCAGCTGATGCCGGAACGTATAGCTGTAGGGTGAGTAATGGCTGTGGTAGCATTGTAAGCAACAACATGGTGTTAACAGTTGCAACAAGCCCAACAGCACCCGGTGCAACGGGTGCCACCGGTTGCGCGGGTACAAGCCTTACACTTAACGCAACCGGAGCGGCCAGTGGCCAATACCGGTGGTATGCGTTAGAAGAATTTACCGATCCGTATGGCAATCCATCCGTTGATATAATACTCATACCCGGTCAAACCAACAGCACTTACACTACTCCGCCCCTTCTGGAAACAACAAATTTTCTGGTTACAATTTCGAACGGCACTTGTGAAAGTAGTCCAACACCTGTTGCAGCAACTATTACTAATTGTAACGGTACCCCACCGGTTATTACCACCCAGGCATTGGTTACTCAAGCCGGACAAACCATTACACTTGATCTGATTCCCTTAATCGCAGTTACCAATGGCAGTCTTGATTTAACATCGCTTCAGATTATTGAACATCCGGCAAGTGGTGCCATTGCAACTATCAACTCGAGCGGAGTACTCACAATAGATTATTCAGGAATTAATTTTATGGGCACCGAAAACATTACCATTGGTGCATGCGATACCAATGGGCTTTGTGC
>DPSB01000251.1 GCA_003537495.1 Cytophagales bacterium
TGGTTCCAGATCTGAAGTTAATGATTACCGGAGGAGTTGAGCCGACCGAAAAAAATATTTCAGAATGGTTTGGTGCCGGGGCCACTTGTGTGGGATTAGGTTCACAACTGTTTACAAAAGATGTCTTTGATAAACAGGATTGGGATAAGTTGGAAAAAACGGTGAGGTTTGTATTGGGAGTGATTATAGCCATAAAAAGGTAGAAGGGTAACGTTCTTGTATTTGAAGTGGCTTAGTCTAACCTAAATCAATTTCTCAACAATGTCGGGTGCAGTACCTAAAAATATTCCCCAAAATAAGCAAGCTAGTCCAAATGAATCCAGCCATATGTTTGATACGAATGATTCTTTAATCAAGACTTTGGTGTCGTTTATCTCCCTAGTCAATCTATTTTTAATATTATGAATTGAAGCGTTAAGGTCATTTACTTCCGTTATCAATTTGTGGTCAACTTGGTAGAACATTTTATGTAGCTCATTAATCTCATTCTGAAAGTGTTCAATTACTTCTTTCAAGTCTTCTTTTGGTCTTTTAATTAAGCGTGCATGTCCGGTTGCAGGAGCTATCGCAACAGCGTTTCCCTCTAGTCTGCTGTCGATTTTCCTTTTCCTCAGAGGGAAACCTTTAAAATAATTAATAAAGAGTTCAATAAGTCCATGACCTTTGAATAATTGTAGCTTGTCACGTAATGAATAGATTATTATCGAGGTTCCAATTAGTTGTAATACAAGTCCCATATATCTTATGCTATCTATGGTTTTAATACCGCTTTCTATCTTGTCGAGTTGAAATGTCAGAAAGATGATAGTAACAAGCGAGTAGAAGTATTTACCTTCCCTAATCCAATTCCAAAGTCTTATTAAGTAGTCCATAAATTATAGAAGCCATTATCGCCAAAGTGTTTCGTTTGAAGTTCCCCTTTAATGTACAATATGATTTATTGGAGTTGGAGCAATCTTGTATCCCCAAGAATTATTTGTGCTGGTGGAATTGTTAATGTTTGAAGATTTTAAGGTGTCATCTATATAAATATTTTGAGTAATTGTTCCTGAATTTGCAATAGCTAAATATCCACCATTAGCAGCTCCACTTGATGTAATTGATAAATTTAGTGTTAGAGGGCGTATAGCAGACGTTACATTAATTGTCTCATTCCATGAGATTAAATTATCTGAACTGCTAAAACTTTTTGTTTGTAATTGACCTGTACCATTTGTATAAGATATAATAACACTACTTCCAGGTGAAATAATTTTAGAGCTTGAAATTATTTCGTATTTAACTGTAAAAGGAGATGCCACATTGTTTTCATCGCTCGTGGAGCAAGACTGAAAAAATGTAAATATCACACAAACAGACAAGATAAAATTTTTCATAATGACCGTATTTTTCGTGTTGGTAAAAGTTGTGTATATCTGCCCAAATGGGCTGGCTATACTCAACACTTCAAAAGATAAACCTAAATCCCTGTATAATTAAACGGACTAATCGCCTTTAACCTTTCTTTCAATTCTGGTTGTACATCCAAACCATCAATAAACTTGTGAATACTGGCTTGCGTAATTTTTTCGTTGGTGCGCGTAAGTTCTTTTAACGCTTCGTAGGGATTGGGATAATTCTCTTTTCTCAACACTGTTTGAATGGCTTCTGCTACTACGGCCCAGTTTTCTTCCAAATCAGCATCGATGGCCGCTTTATTTAATTCTAATTTCCCAATTCCTTTTTCTAGCGATTTGAGGGCTAGTAAAGTATGACCAATTGGTACTCCTATGTTTCGCAAAACAGTTGAGTCTGTTAAATCGCGTTGCAGTCGTGAGATTGGAAGCTTGGCAGCAAGATGTTCATACAAGGCATTTGCTATCCCGAGGTTGCCTTCGGCATTTTCAAAATCAATGGGGTTAACCTTATGTGGCATGGCACTGGAACCCACTTCACCCGCTTTAATTTTCTGTTTGAAATAATTCATCGAAACATATTGCCATACATCGCGACTAAAATCAATCAAGATGGTGTTAATGCGTTTCAGGTTATCGAACAGCGCAGCCAGGTTATCGTAATGTTCTATTTGAGTGGTGGGGTTACTGCGATACAATCCCAGTTGATTGTTGACGAATGAATCAGCAAAGTTTATCCAATTGATTTGCGGATAAGCAATGTGATGTGCATTGAAATTACCGGTTGCACCACCAAACTTGGCAGAGTAGGGGATGGTACTTAATAACGCAACTTGTTTTTGTAAACGAACTACAAATACCTGTATCTCTTTCCCTAATCGCGTGGGCGATGCGGGTTGGCCATGTGTGCGGGCCAGCATCGAAATGTCTTTCCAATCGCCAGCGAGTTTAGTAAGCGTTGTGATAATGTTTGTGAAGCCAGGAAACACAATAGTCTCCAACGCCTCTTTCAGCGAAAGCGGAATGGCGGTATTGTTTACATCTTGCGAGGTAAGACCAAAATGGATAAACTCTTTGTAATCAGATAACCCGAGTTCGTCAAATTTCTTTTTCAAAAAATATTCAACCGCTTTTACATCGTGGTTGGTTGTCTTTTCAATTTCTTTTATAGACAAGGCATCGGCTTCATTGAAGTTTTCATAAATACTTCTAAGTACAGGTGTTTTGTCTGCAGGGAATTTTTCTAAGTCCGGCAATACTGCGGTAAGCGCAATCAGGTATTCCACTTCTACCCGCACGCGGTAATAGATCAGGCCATATTCTGAAAAGTACGGTGTTAGCGATTGGGTTGCGGAAGCGTAGCGGCCATCGAGAGGCGAAAGAGCGTGAAGAGATGTGGACACGAATAATCTGTTAAGGTGTAAAGATACAAAATTCAGATTATCCGGTAAGGCTGCAACCACTATGGGGCATTTCAAATTATCGCGGTTTACTTTAATATTCGATCCCTACGGGATCGCGTTGCACT
>DPSB01000338.1 GCA_003537495.1 Cytophagales bacterium
CAGAGTCCTGTTGATTGATCGCAACTTCAATGGCCCGCTCGTGGTATTCGGCCGATTTATTATACACACCTTTATTGGCATAGGCCAATCCGATAAAACTTAACGGCTTCGAAAGATTTTTCTTTACTTCAATTTGCTTGCCCAACTCAAAAGCGCGCGAACAATAAAAAATTGTACTATCGGGATATGAATAGCGATACTCAAACCCGATTGCATTTAGAATGTCAAATTGACCCTCGGTTGGTTCAGGGGTAAGCGAGCTTCTTAAACTATCAATAGTAGTAAGGTTTTGGCTGCTTGCCGAAAGCGCCAGACCCATGAGTACACCCAGTAACAAAAACCGTATTCGTACTACCATTTAAAAAACACCACACCCATTTTAGAGTAAAGTGAAGTGCAAGTTACCAACGGCACTGCCACTAATCGGGCCTTATGTAAGAAGTTATTTGAAAGGGAAAATAACCCACAGGTTTTACCAGAAATGAGTAAGGCCTTGCACGCAACCTATCTGAATAGATAATTTTGAGTTAGACGCGAAAAGCCTAATCTTCTTCTAAAAAATTCAAATCTCGCCCGAAAGTCTCATCAATAAGGCGCAAGGCCCAAAATGCAATTATGATAGTGATTACCCCCACTATTAGGGCACCTGTAAGAATATCGAAACTATTACGAAATAGTTGAAATAATAATGTGAGCGGTATAACCGTTCCCCGGATAAAGTTAGGAACAGTGGTGGCCACAGTAGAACGTAGGTTAGTACCGAATTGCTCGGCCGCTATGGTTACGAACAAGGTTCAATAGCCGATACCAAAACCTAGCAGAAAACAAACCACATAAAACTGGATTGAACTGGAAATGGGTGCGTATAAATAAATCAAAACAAAGACGAGTGTTAGCAAAATAAAAAGGAACACGGTCTTTCTGCGCGAGCGAATAATCTGACTTAATAAACCACTACTCATATCGCCAGCGGCAAGACCAATGTAACTGAACATAACGGCATCGCCTGCCACAATACCAGTTATGTTCATAGCTTTGGCGAACTCTGGCGAGAAGGTGATGAGAATGCCGATAACATACCAGATGGGTAACCCGATAAGAATGCATCCCATAAACTTTACAAAGCGTTCTTTCTGATTAAACAATTGAAAAAAGTTTCCGCGCTCAACGTGTTGCTCCTTTACTTTTAAAAATATTCCTGATTCAAAAACGCTTACGCGAGCAATCAATAATAGTAAACCCAATCCACCACCAATAAAATAGGCAACCTGCCAATCGAAAGTTTTAGCAATATAGTTGGCCAGCACTGCACCCATTAAACCAACTGAAGCAACCAGGGTAGTTCCATAACCGCGCAGTTTTGTAGGAAGTGTTTCCGATACCAACGTAATACCCGCACCCAATTCACCAGCTAATCCAATACCGGCAATAAATCGCAACACAGCATACTGTGTTACTGTCTCAGCAAATCCATTTGCAATATTGGCAAGCGAATAAAGCAATATTGATCCAAACAACACGGAAAGCCGGCCGCGTTTATCGCCCATAATTCCCCAAATAATTCCCCCCACTAATAAACCTGCCATCTGCACCCGAATCAAAAACTCACCGGTAGCCATCATCTCCAAATCCGAAACGCCCATTGATTTTAAACTGGCTATCCGAACAATACTAAAAAGCAACAGATCATAGATATCTACAAAGTAGCCCAAAGCCGCTACTATTACCGGTACACTAAAGAGTTGCTTCAGATTGTTTTGAGAGTTCATGAAGTAAATTTTCGTCAAAATAGTGAGATTTATCAAAATCCGGATTTCTTCTTTTATCAGCTGCTTTCTGCCATTAGTAAAAAAAGAAATTGAGGGTTGTAAAAATCAACCTATCCTCGCCTTTCTATCAATTGAAAACCTAAATCCGTACCTATGAAGAAACTCTTGCTACTGCCGTTATTGCTGCTATGCATAATCGGGCATGCTCAGAAGAAAGGAGCTCCCGCAAAAGCGGCAACGCTTACTTACGATGATAAACTTTACAACGCGCTGGAATGGCGCAGCATTGGGCCCTTCAGAGGCGGTCGATCGGCTGCCGTTACCGGTGTACCCGGCAAACCTAATCTGTTTTATTTTGGTGCTACCGGTGGTGGCGTTTGGCGTACAACCGATGCCGGCAACAGTTGGGAGAATATTTCGGATGGTTTCTTTGGTGGATCGATTGGTGCTGTAGCTGTTAGCGAGTGGGATAATAACGTGATCTACGTAGGCGGTGGCGAAAAAACTGTTCGTGGAAATGTGTCGTACGGTTACGGCATGTGGAAATCGGTTGATGCCGGAAAAACCTGGTCAACCATTGGCTTGAAAGAATCGCGCCATATTTCGCGTGTGCGCATTCATCCAAAAAATCCGGATGTAGTGTATGCAGCCGTGTTGGGCGATCTTTTCAAATCATCAGAAGAAAGAGGTGTTTACAAATCAGTTGATGGTGGTAAAACGTGGAAGCGCACACTATTCGCCAATGCCGATGCTGGCGCTGTTGATCTTTGCTTCGATCCGAACAACCCGCGCATTTTATATGCCAGTACCTGGCGCATTCGCAGAACACCATCCAGTTTAGATAGCGGTGGCGAAGGTTCTGCCCTATGGAAAAGTACCGATGGTGGCGATACCTGGACAAACATTACTACAAACAGTGGTTTGCCAAAAGGCACCTGGGGAATTGTGGGCATCTCCGTTTCACCTGTAAATTCAAATCGCGTGTACGCCATTATCGAAAACGAAAACGGTGGTGTGTATAGTTCAAATGATGCCGGCCAGACCTGGCGCAAAGTAAATGACGATCGTAATCTGCGCCAACGCGCATGGTACTACACGCGCATTTATGCCGACACAAAAGATGTAGATATTGTTTATGTATTGAACGTATCGTATCACCGCTCCAAAGATGGTGGCAAAACTTTTCAATCGTATGAAGCACCCCATGGCGACCATCACGATTTATGGATAGCCCCGGAAGATAATCAGCGCATGGCTATTGCCGATGATGGTGGCGCACAGATTAGTTTTGATGCCGGTGAAAACTGGAGTACATACGACAATCAACCAACCGGTCAGTTCTATCGGGTGGTTACCGATAATTCATTTCCTTATCGGATCTATGGCGCACAACAAGATAACAGTACCGTACGCATTTATCACCGTGTTGATGGTGGAGCAATTACCGCCAGCGATTGGGAAGTAACAGCCGGAAGCGAGAGCGGCCATCTTGCGCCTGATCCTTCAGATAATGAAATTGTGTATGGTGGCAACTATGGTGGCTTACTGGAAGTTGAAAACCATCGCACGCATGAAAGTCGTTCGGTAAACGTGTGGCCCGATAATCCGATGGGACATGGTGCAGAAGGTATGAAGTATCGCTTTCAATGGAACTTCCCGATTTTCTTTTCGCCACACAATCCAAAGAAGTTATATACTACTTCTAATCACGTGCATGTTTCATACAATGGCGGGCAATCGTGGGAAACCATCAGTCCGGATTTAACGCGTAACGATAAATCAAAACTTGGGCCTTCCGGTGGGCCGATTACGAAAGACAACACCAGCGTAGAATATTATTGTACCATTTTCGCTGCTGCGGAATCTCCTTACGAAAAAGATTTTATAGTTACCGGATCGGATGATGGTTTGGTTTATGCTACTACCGATGGCGGCAAAGAATGGAAACCAATTACTCCTGCCGGAATGCCCGAGTGGATGATGATTAATAGTGTGGAGTTTGATCCACACAGCAAGGGTGGAATTTACATCGCGGGCACGCGATACAAATCAGGCGATTACAAACCGTATCTCTTCAAATCAAAAGATTATGGCAAAACCTGGACAAAAATTACGGATGGTATTGATGCCGGACATTTTACACGCGTGTTGCGAGCTGATCCAAAAAGAAAAGGTTTATTGTATGCGGGTACCGAAACCGGTATGTATGTATCGTTTGACGATGGCGCAAGTTGGAAGGCATTTCAGTTAAACTTACCGATTGTTCCTATTACTGATCTTACCATTAAAAACGATAACTTGATTGCCGCCACGCAAGGTCGGGGCTTCTGGCTAATTGATGATCTTACACCGTTGCATCAACTCAACGATGCCACAGCTTCAGCCGATGTATTTCTTTATAAGCCTTTGGCAAGCTATCGTATGGGACCAGCATTTAGTTGGGGCCGCCCTTCACGCACCGCAGGTCAAAACCATCCTGGTGGAGTTACCGTGCATTATTATGTGAAAGATACAGCCAAAGCCCAGGTAAGTTTGGAGTTTTTGCAAGCCGATGGTAAACTGATTAAAAAGTTTTCGACTAAGCCCGATACCAAAGCCAAAGAAGAAAAACTTACGTTGAAACAACCCGGCATGAATAAGTTTAATTGGAATATGCGCTATGCCGATGCTGAACGCTTTGATGGAATGATTCTTTGGGCAGCTTCCTTGAATGGTCCTCGCGCTTTACCGGGCTCTTACAAAGTAAAGCTTACTGTAAACGGAAAGACACTCGATTCAGATTTTGAAATCTTAAAAGATCCACGGGCCACTTCTACTGATGCCGACATGAAAGCTCAGTTTGATTTCTTACAGGAAGTTATCACAAAAGTGAGCGAAACGAATTTGGCGATTAAAAAAATTCGCACCGTTCGCGAACAGATTAACCGTGCTATTGATCCGATTAAAGATCAGAAAGATGCCATGAAAGATGTGCTGGATAAAGCCAAGGCTATTCAGGATGGTATGAAGAAGATTGAAGAATCGCTTTATCAAACCAAAAACAGAAGCGGGCAAGATCCACTTAACTTCCCCATCCGGTTAAACAACAAACTCGCACATCTCAATTCATTGGCAAGTGCGGGTAACTTCCGTCCTACCGATCAGATGGTAGCGTTTAAAAAAGAAATTACTGCCGAGATTGATGGCCATCTGGCTGCTCTCGATAAAATTCTGAAAGAAGAAGTTCCGGCCTTTAATGCGCTGGTAAAACAGAAGAATATTGATGCTGTAGTACTGAAAGATTAATTCAACAACTACCTTAAAACAAAAAATGCCTCAGATTTTCTGAGGCATTTTTTGTTTAGAGATTAATAAT
>DPSB01000216.1 GCA_003537495.1 Cytophagales bacterium
ACGCTTTTAACTAATGTTGTTGGTAATACCGCCAATTAGTTTTGGTTGTGCATTTCCAATTACCATAGCGTCAGAGTTGTTGATCAACCCATCGCCATTCGTGTCTTCATAAATAGCATTACCCGTGGCAGGATTCACGCCCAGAAAATTTAGTCCCCAGAAAGTGCCCAAGGGATGCCCAACTCTTACCGTGTTGGTTGCATCAACTCCTTCTGCTGTATAACCACTATATATAGGTATGGAGTCAGCCAAGAAGAGTACTTTGTTTAGATTTTTAGATAAGTTAAGAGTAGTGCTCCAACGCACAGCCTTATCTATGTTCACAGAAGTTGCACTCCATTCAATCCCTTTGTTTTCCATATCCCCAATGTTATCGGGTATTCCGCCAAAGCCTGTGGTAAAAGGGTAGGGGCGGGTTAGGAGCAGGTCTGATGTTTTGTTATGATAAACTTCAAGCGATGTTTGTATTCGGCCTTGCCAGAGTTCTATATCTGCTCCAACATTTATTTCGCGGGTTGATTCCCATTTAATGTTTGGATTAGCGGTATTGTTTGGTGCAACACCCGAGTTGCCATTGTAAGTGGCTGCACTCCAGGTTACCAAAAATTGAAATGCGGCAATGCGCTCGTTCCCAGTGTAACCAAAACTTCCTCTTAATTTAAGATCGGTTACTGTATTGGATTTGAAAAAACTCTCTTGGGAGATTCTCCAGCCTGCTGAAATTGCCGGAAAGTATCCAAACCGGTTATTAGGACCAAAGTTAGAAGAGCCATCGGTGCGCATACCAACAGTAACAAGGTATTTGTCATTATAATCATAACGACCTTCAGCAAAAACCGAAACGAGACCTCCAGGAGGTGATTTGGTTGAAGAGCCGGCATCAACAATCCCGGCTGAAGTTATATAAGTAAAATCATCGCTTGGAAATAATCTGCCTTGCACATCGGCTCCATTGTAAAAAGTACGAAACACTTCTGTGCCTACAAATCCACTAAAGGAATGTTTGTCTGAAAATTGCTTATTGTACGAAAGTGTAAGATTCGAAACCGTATTGGTGGTGGCCTGTGCAATGTAAACACCATAGCCTTGCCCTCCCACGCTGGGCAAGAAGCCACCAATAGCAGTTTGAGATGATTCGTATTGATCTTCCGTTATATCGTTATAGTCCACACTTATCTGACCTCTTAAACGCAGGTTAGGTTTAATTTCATAGGTGGCATTTATACCGCCTATCATTTTTAAAGACAAAGTTTCAAAGCATGGAAGCAAAGCTTGTGCTACCGGATTAAAATTAGGAAAGCCTGCATACATGCCGGAGTTCGGCCCGATCAGGTTTCCATTTTCATCGTAAGGCACGTAATACGGTAAACTTTTTATAGCGCCTGAATAAACGCCATCCAGAAAGTTATCGCCTTTAACACGGTGATTGAGTGTACGCGATAATGTAAGGTTGGTAGCTACTTTTAATTTACGGGTAAGTTCCTGATCGATATTGAGTGTTACGCCCATGCGTTCAAAACTGTTGTTTAGTTGCACACCTTCTTCATTGCGGTAATTGGCACTCAGGTAAAAAGTAGTGTTGGCATCACCACCGCTTGCTGTTACCTGGTATTGCTGCATAATTCCTCTGCGTAATACTTCATCTTGCCAGTCGGTACTTATTCCATCAGTAATGCCCCTTATCAAACCCAGTGCATCCGGGTTTTCGCCAGCGTTTACTACTGCCTCGCGTTGCAATTCGAGCAGCTGTGTGGAATTAAGTAACTTAAGAGTATTTACCGGATCAATAATTCCACGCTGCGCATCAAATGAAATTTTGGTGTTGGAATTTTTTGAGCCACGTTTAGTAGTAATTACAACAACGCCATTGGAAGCACGCGATCCATACATGGCTTTAGCCGAGGCATCTTTCAACACTTGCATAGATTCAATGTCGCTTGGATTTATCATTGCTAACGCATTGTCGTTCTGGCCGCCAAAACCTCGTGCTGATAAACTTCCGGTTTCAACGGGAATTCCATCTACAACAAATAACGGACGGTTACCAGCGCTGATAGATGTAGAGCCACGGATACGTACCGCTATACCACCACCGGGGGTACCGCTTGATTGTGTTACCTGCACCCCGGCAACCTGGCCTTGCAAGGCTTGATCAACCCCATTAATAGAAATTTCTTTGAATTTGTCGGCCTTGATTGATGATACGGAGCCTGTTATGTCGCGCTTGGCCACCGATGAGTAGCCTGTAACAATTACTTCGTTCAGTTGTTGGGTATTTTCCTGCAACACAACATCTAACCGTACTTTACCAGCCACGGGCATTTCTTGTGTGAGATAGCCAACAAACGAAAATACAAGAATACCATCGGCTGCAACGCTTATTGAAAAATTCCCATCCAGATCGCTGATGGTTCCTTGTGTGGTTCCCTTAATGGTAACATTTACTCCGGGCAGGCCGCTCAGATCATTGCTTGCCGTTATTCTGCCCGAGACAGTTATCTGGCTGAAGGCAATAAGTGGAGTAAGTAAAATGTAAATCAGTAGAAGTTTCCTCATGCACCCTCAATTAATCTTACCAAAGGCAATAAAGTTAAAGGGCGGTGGTTGCTTGCGCAAGTACTTCAAAAGAGTTTCGTAAAATAAATCAGTTAATTCACCCATTTTGTAGAACAAATTCGCACCTTGAACACATAAAACTGCATTTTTACTAAACAAAAAAATTTTCAAAAGTGATGTCCTATCTCGAAAACATTTTCACCCTTCAATCTAAAGTAGCCATTGTTACCGGAGGCACCGGTGTGCTCGGTAGCGCCATGTGTAAAGCATTGGCTAAAGCCGGAGCGACTGTTATTATTCTTGGGCGTAGAAAAGATGCTGCCGATAAATTAGCGAATGAAATAATACAAAGTGGGGGCCAGGCAATGGGCATCTCAGCCGATGTTCTGAATGCGGAGCAACTAATTGCAGCCAAACAAACTATTCTACAAAAGTATGGTCGTATCGATATATTGGTAAATGGTGCCGGGGGTAATTTACCCGGAGCAGTGGTTATGCCCGATAAAACTATCTTCGATTTAAACATTGATGATTTCAGAAGTGTAGTTGACTTAAACCTGACTGGCTCTTTATTACCAACCCAGATTTTTGGTGAAGCTTTGGTTGGCACTAAGCAAGGCGTGATCATTAATATTTCATCTATGACTGCCATTCGCCCGCTTACACGCGTGCTGGGTTATGGTGCCGCTAAAGCAGCCATCAGCAACTTTACCCAATGGCTTGCTGTGGAGATGTCTAAAAAATATGGTGAAGGTATTCGTGTAAACGCTATTGCACCCGGATTTTTTCTTACCGAACAAAATCGTAATCTGTTAACGAATAGCGATGGCAGTTTAACCGAACGCGGTCAATTGATTATTCGCGGAACTCCGTTTGGTCGCTTTGGCCAACCCGATGAATTAAGTGGTACGTTACTCTGGCTCTGTTCCGATGCTTCAAAGTTTGTTTCAGGAATTGTAGTGCCGGTAGATGGAGCATTTAGTGCATATGGGGGAGTTTAAGATAGTTCTTAGTTCTTAGTCGTTAGTAATTAGTAAATGGTTCATAGTATTTGACGCTAGGCCCATAGATCAATATTTATAAACAGAGTATTACCAATAAACCGCATAAACATTGAACACAACTGATAAACCCTGGTCTAACTATCGCTGGGTCGTTTGCGCGCTCCTTTTTGCAGCTACTACTATCAATTACATTGATAGGCAGGTGCTCAGTTTGCTCAAACCTGTATTGGAAAAAGAATTTAACTGGAGCGAGATTGACTACAGCAATATTGTAATGGCTTTTAGTGCTGCGTATGCGATTGGATATCTTGTGTTTGGTCGCGTTGTGGATTGGGTTGGAACAAAAATGGGCTATGCTGTTTCCGTTTTCTTCTGGAGCATGGCAGCAATAGGTCATGCTTTTGCACGATCAACCATGGGTTTCGGATTTATGCGCGCGTTTTTGGGTTTGAGTGAAGCAGGAAATTTCCCCACCGCAATTAAGGCAACAGCCGAATGGTTTCCGAAACGCGAACGTGCATTGGCTGCAGGCATCTTTAATTCAGGAACCAATATTGGTGCAGTAGTGGCTCCATTGTTAGTGCCGTGGATTCTTGGGGCCTATGGTTGGGAAGAAGCATTTATCTGGACTGGGTTGGTAGGTTTTGTGTGGTTGATCTTCTGGTTTATTTTTTATGAGATTCCTTCAAGACAAAAACGCTTATCACCTGAGGAGTATAAATACATACACAGCGATGAAGACGAACAGCAGGAAACGGAGAAACCTATTAAGTGGGTAAAGTTGCTTGGCTTTAAACAAACGTGGGCTTACATCTTAGGAAAATTTTTCAGCGATCCGGTGTGGCGGTTTTTGTTATTCTGGTTGCCATCTTACTTTACCGAAGTTTATGGTGTTGATTTCAGAAAACCGAATTTACAACTGGCTATCATCTACACTGCGTGTACCATTGGTAGCATTGGTGGCGGCTTTCTTTCTTCATGGTTGATTAAAAAAGGCTGGCCGGTGTTTAAAGCGCGTAAAACTTCTATGCTGTTGTTTGCCATTAGCGTAATGCCGATTGTAACGGCCCGCTTCGTGGAGAACATCTGGGGTGCAGTAGCCTTAATGAGCCTTGCGGTAGCTGCGCACCAGGCGTGGAGTGCTAATATCTTTACCACAACTTCTGATATGTTTCCTAAAAAAGCAGTGAGCTCGGTAGTAGGCATTGGCGGAATGGCCGGTTCAATCGGTTCATTTTTGTTTCCGTTGCTGGTGGGGCATTTGCTTAATCATTACAAGCTGCTGGGTAACATCACCAGCGGGTATAATATCTTGTTTCTGATTTGTGGCTTTGCTTATCTCTTTGCATGGTTGCTCATGCATTGGTTGGCTCCAAGAATGGAAAGAATTAAGGTGTAGTGAAAGATTTCAATACTTAACTATGGAATTCTGAGTCAACTTGCATCTAACAATAAAAACTTGATTGTATGACTCGTTTAATTTCAATTTTAACCTTAATGCTGGTTCCCATGTTAGGTCAGGCGCAATTACCTGACAAATGGAATATAGATTTCACCATCAGGTTGTCGCACGCAGGCAGTATGAGTGGAGGTTTTACCAGAATTCAATTTTCGTACGATCAGGGTGAATACGAAAATCAGTCACCAGAAGGAAAAGTTACCCGGTATTCCTTTAAGATGACAGAAGCCTGGCGTACCGAAATTATGGCGAAGATGCATGCGCTAAAAATTGATAAAATAAAATCGCAGGCAACTCCGCGAGTGGTTAATGATGGTTGGTCCACTTCTATTTGCTTTGGTACAGATTGTATTCAAGGTGGCACGTCAGCAGAAATGAGTGTTGCAGATAAAGATATCTTTTTAGAAGCCTACGATTATCTGGAACAATTTGCCTTGGACAGGCAGCCTAAGTAAAGTTTTAATCAACATACAAATGGTACAACTTAGGGGACTTACATGTTCCCTTAATTTAGGCAATGTGGTCAAAAATAGTTGGTGAAACACCCTTGTGGACGCTGACAATCATGGAGTTACAACAGGTTTAGTGAAAGTGGTTTCA
>DPSB01000578.1 GCA_003537495.1 Cytophagales bacterium
CCCGACTTTCCAGGAAAGAATGTTGAAGTGGGTGGCTTTAAACCTTTTGTAAAAAGTAATCCGCCTGCAAAAGACATTGATAAAGCCGCTACAAATCATACCAACTTCTTATTAGCGTTGGCAAACATTAAACCCGAACTGGAATTGCTCAATCAAAAAACCGAATCGTTGGGCAACGATGTTAGCCGCGTTACGGTAACCGTACACAACAAGGGTTTACTTCCCGCTGTAGCGGATATAGGCGCAAGAAATTATTGGGTGAAACTTATCAACGTATCGCTTACGCTGACCAAAGATCAAAGCCTGGTTAGTGGCAATCGGGTAGTAGTGCTTAACAACCTGCAGCCAGGCGAAAGTCAGGAAATAAGTTGGCTGATAAAAGGTAAAGGCAGTGCTACGCTGGAAGCAGGCGCACCACAAACCGGTTTCAAAAAAATCAACATCACATTATAACCTTTCCGAGTTATGAGATCTCTTAAAAATATATTCTTTTGTTTGCTGCTGATTGGTGGTGCCGCACAGGCACAAGATGCCAACGGAGTGTTTCGTGCAGCGGGTTCGCCCGAAAATCCTAAAGTGGCCATTAGCTGGAACCGGTATTACAACTACGATGGTATTACCGACATCTGTAAAAAAATTGCAGCCGCTCACCCGCAACTGGCAAAGCTGAGTAGCATAGGTAAAAGTTCGCAAGGCCGCGACATGTGGTTGCTTACCATTACCGACTTCAACAAAGGAAAGGCCGATAACAAACCTGCCTTTTATCTGGATGGCAACATTCACAGCAACGAAATTCAGGGAACAGAAATGGCATTGTACACAGCCTGGTATATAACCGAAACGTTTAAGGATATTACGTACATAAAAGAAATGCTGGCCGATAGAGTGTTTTACATTGTGCCAACCATTAATCCCGATGCACGCGATAATTATATGAAAGCGCCCAACACACCGCACAGTCCACGCTCAGGCATGGTGCCGGTTGATAACGATCGCGATGGAAAACTTAATGAAGATGGTTTTGATGATCTGGATAACGATGGGCACATCACACAGATGATTCGCAAGAGCCCTACCGGCAGGTTTATTAAAGACCCTAACAATCCTGGCCGGTTAATGCAAGCCAAGAATGATGAACTTGGTGAATATGAAATAATAGGAGCAGAAGGAATGGATAACGATGGCGATGGTCGTGTAAATGAAGATGGCGAAGGCTTTTATGATCCTAACCGCGATTGGGGTTGGAAGTGGCAGCCCAATCCTATTCAAGGAGGCGCATATAAATATCCGTTCTCCATTATTGAAAACAGAAATGTGCGCGACTTCGTAATGGCCCACCCCAACATTGCCGGAGCACAAAGTTTTCACAACAATGGTGGTATGATTTTACGTGGCCCCGGTGCTGAAGAAGATGTGACCACCTACAATGCCGAAGACTCACGCATTTATGATGCTATTGGTAAGAAAGGTGAGTTACTGATACCCGGCTACAAGTATATGATTGTGTACCGCGATTTATACTCGGTGTTTGGTGGCGAACTCGATTGGTTTTATGGAGGACGCGGTATTTACACCTTCACCAACGAGTTGTTTACTTCCTACATGTATTTTAATCGTGCCAGCTCGCGTGGCGATGGCGGTTCGCAAGACGAGCCTTATGAGTTTAATCAAAATCTTTTGTTTGGCGATGCGCTGGTGCCGTGGAAAGAATTCAATCATCCGCAATACGGAAAAATTGAAGTGGGCGGATTTAAAAAGAATTTTACACGGGCCGATCCGGGCTTTTTGTTGGAAAGCGATGCCCACCGTAATATGTCGTTCTGCTTATATCATGCCTACCACATGCCTAAGTTAAGCGTGGAAGAAATTTCGGAAAAGAGTTTGGGCAATGGTCTTACCGAAGTTACGGCTGTAATTAAAAACGAACGCCTGATGCCTACACACGCCAGCCAAGACTTAAAATATAAAATTGAAAGGCCCGATTATATTTCAATTGAAGGTGCAAGCGTGCTGGCCGGTATGGTAGTTGAAAACCGTGATTTGAATCTTACTACCGAACAGAAAGTAAATCCTTCGGTATTGGAAATTAATAACATTCCGGGGTTAGGTTCTGTAACCGTACGCTGGGTTATTAAATCGGCAAAAAATTATACCATTTTAGTGGATAGCCGCAAAGGTGGTGTGGTGAGCAAACAGAAGTAAAAAGTTTACATAACTAAGAGGGTTTTCAATATGGCAATTGAAAACCCTTTTTTATTTTTGATTTCAATAAGAGAAGTATGCGCATCCGAAAAGAAATAGCTCCCTTAAACAGCAAAATGTTCATCCACATCGCGCTTATTGTCTTTGTGATTTACAGTGGCTTGATGTTGGTGGCGAAAGCATTGGATGGCGATCCATTATTCACCATTTCCTATAGCTGGATTTTCTCTTGCTTGATTCAACCTGTTATTATTGGGTATGTGTTTTCCAATGCTTCGCGTAAGCTAACCCTGTTTGTAAACGACTATCAAAATATAGAGTCGTTTAAAGACAAGCTCAATCAACAAGTTTTAAATAAAGGAGTTCGTGCTGATGTAATCACGGACACTCAATCCCGATTTGTGGCCACCGGTTGGTTCTATAGATTATTTAATCATTGGAATGGTGTTGAAACCGTTTCTGTTCATTGGGGAAACGAAGTAGTTATTGAAGGCTCTTCCAGAATCGTTTCGCAGGTAGAAGATTCACTTACGTGGAATCCGGCATTTCGAAATTGAAATTTGATTGGGTATTTCAAAATTGTTGAGGTTTACTTCAACATTCGATCCCTACGGGATCGACTCGGCCTCTTGGTTCTAGCTTTCTACCAACATTAAATCCCTATCGGGATTTCAGGTATTCCGTTAGTAGGTAGAGTATCTTCACC
>DPSB01000396.1:0-4323 GCA_003537495.1 Cytophagales bacterium
AGACGTGTGCTCTTCCGATCTTTTTATTAACATAAAAGATTACGCCTATCTGTTTATGTTAATAAAATATTGAATTCTTTGCTTTTCAGGATTTCATGTAATCATTCCAACTTCTTACCCGGTAATAAACGAGATTGGTGGTTGGTTTGGTCTGGACTTAAGATTGGCCGTTCCCGGAGATCAGATTCATTATTACTCACGCTATCAAATCTGGTTTGGTGTGCTGGTGGCATTGGCTTCAGGCACGGCTCAGTTTTTTTGGTGGCGCAAGATTGACAAGAGCAATCTTCTCAAAGAACTGCTTTATCCGTTCCTCATCTCGTTGGTTGTGTTTGCGCTAATCATTTCGATGGGCAAGATTTACAAACCGGCTTATCTTGTATTAACGTTAGCTGGTGTTTACCTCATCGTTTCCAATCTCAAAGTTTTATTCACGGTAAGTAAAGTTAACAAATCACTTTCGGGTGGAGCAATTGCGCATTTGGGTGTGGGCTTAATGTTAATCGGCATTATGTTCTCGGCTGGTTATTCAAATGTTGTTTCGCTAAACAATACCGGTATGCTGATCTCTAAAGATCTGCCTACCGAATTTAATCGCGATAACCTGTTGTTATTTATACACGAGCCACGCCAAATGGCGGGTTATGAAATTGAATTTCTGGGTGAGCGGGTAAAGCCTAATGGCATTAGAGGGTACGTAAGTAAAAACGATATTGACCTTACGCTTGATCCTTATAAAGTTATCGCCACCAAAGACATTTACTTTAAAGACAAAAAAATTCTGAGTGCCACCGATACTTTTGAAATTAATCCGGAGAATACTTTTTATGAAGTAGAACTGCGCAAAGAAGGAAAAGTAGCCGCAGTATTGTTTCCGCGCGTACAAATCAATCCGGCTATGGGTGGCTTTGTGGCTTCTCCCGACATTGAGCGGCATGTTGTTCGCGATTTATATACCCACGTTTCGTTACCGATGAATCGCGAAGAAGAACCTGAATGGAGTGAGCTAACAGAAGAGCGTATTCAGTTGAACCAACAATTCTTTGTAAACGATTATGTAGCTACACTGGAAGAAGTGGTTCGCATTCACGAAATAGATGGCTTTAAGTTAGATGAAGCCGATGTAGCCGTAAAAGCAAAAATAAAAGTGAAAGGCGAGCGACATGAATACTTTGCCGAACCGATTTTCTTAATCCGAAGTAAAAGTCAGGTAGGCCGTATCCCATCTGAAATCAACGACCTGGGTGTAAAAATTACCTTACTCAACATTCATCCCGATACTGGCGAATTTTCGCTCGGCATTAACACGCGACAAAAAGATTGGGTAATTATTAAAGCCATTGAAATGCCACTTATCAATGTATTGTGGCTGGGCACGTGCGTGCTAATGGTTGGCTTTACAGTTGCAATGGTGCGCAGATTTAAAGACTTTAGTAAGGAGAATTAACTCCTTACTATATGACTATATGCTTAAATCCGTTTGCCTGATACTTCTGGGGATTTCAATCTCCGTTATCAGTTTTGCCCAACCCGAAAAAGCTGATCAGGAACTAAAGGCTTTAACCGATGAACTTAAAACCGTTGGGCTTGCTGTTGCTGTAGTTCAGAAAGGCGAGATTGTTTACACCCGAAACTTTGGCTGGCAGGATGTTGAAAAACAAATTCCGCTAAGCGACAATAGCATCTTTCGGATTGCCTCCATCTCCAAATCATTTTCGGCTACAGCCATTATGCAATTGGTTGAGCAAAAGAAATTGAGCCTAGATGATGATGTAAGCACGTTGATTGGTTTTACCGTACGCAACCCTAACTATCCCGATAAGGTAATTACGCTGCGCATGATCCTGTCGCATACATCAAGCATTGGCGATCGGAATGGCTACTTTACATTAGATGTTATTAATCCAGCTAAAAATCCTGACTGGGCAAAATGCTTCAACAATTACGAGCCCGGTTCGCAATACGAATACTGCAACCTGAACTACAACATGACAGGTACCATCATCGAACGCACTTCAGGCGAACGCTTTGATGTTTATATCCGCAATCATATCATAAAACCATTGGGATTGTATGCTGGTCATAATGTCGATTCGTTAGACGCCAACCGGTTTGCCACACTTTATTCATTTGATTCTGTAAATGATTTTAAACCGGAGCCACAAGCCTATGCCTCGCGCAGCGAAGAAATTAAAAACTATGTAGCCGGTTACAGTACACCTATCTTTTCACCAACGGGTGGTGTAAAAATTGGGGCGCAGGATTTAGCCCGTTACATGACGATGCACATGAACTTCGGAACCTACCAAGGAAAAAAAATTATTTCGCGCAAAAGCGCCAAGAACATGCAACGCGTTATAGCAACAGATGCGGGTTATGGAATAGCCATCAGCACAGTTGATACCATAATTCCTGAAGTAACCTTGAAAGGTCATACGGGTTCGGCTTATGGTTTGTACAGCGCCATGTTCTTTAATCCAAAAAAGAAATATGGTTTTGTAGTTATTACCAATGGTTGTTTGCCGGATGCCCAACCGGGTATGCGATCTGTACAGAAAAAATCGATGCTGATTTTATACAACAATCTTATTAAATAGGATACCAACATTATTACTGGTACATTTGAGCATTATTTAAGAAAAGTGCCTTTTCGGGAAGTATTTTTATCATAGTCTTCCTTATTTACACCCTTCTTTCATTTTTAGTCTTCTTAGATTTCTTTCTTTTAAGTTATCGCGATGATTACAACACCGTATGGGCATGCCCATCGTAAAACAATTTTTTTATTAATTTTTTAAAAACAAATGCAAGGAACAGTAAAGTTTTTCAATGAGACCAAAGGTTTTGGTTTCATAACACCATCAGATTCAAAAACCGACATCTTCGTTCACGTATCAGGTTTGATTGACGAGATTCAAGAAAATGATTTAGTAAGCTACGATGAAGAGCGTGGTAAAAAAGGCATGAATGCCGTGAATGTTTCAAGAATAATGAATTAATAATTCCTCTTTCATAAACATAAAAGAGATCGGCTTAAGGCCGATCTCTTTGTTTTTTATAAATAATTCAGTGATAACCTCTGAACTAAAGATTTCCCCTTTTCACTTCCTCCACTGCATAAGCACACGCTCGAGCTGTCATTGCCATATATGTGAGTGATGGATTTACACATGAAGAAGATGTCATAAACGAACCATCGGTTACAAACACATTTTTTACTTCGTGCATCTGGTTAAACCCGTTAAGCACTGATGTTTTAGGGTTACGCCCCATGCGGGCACTGCCCATTTCGTGGTTGGCATTTCCAGGAAATGAAATGTTGGCATAAGGTCTTACATTTTTATAGCCCGCAGCTTCCAGCATTTCGGCCATAGCCGCAGCCATATCTTTCTGCATGGCACGTTCGTTTTCTTTAAACTCCACATCGGTTGTTAATGTGTTGCGACCCCACTTATCTTTTACGGTGGTGTTAAGCGTAACTCTGTTTTCTTCATACGGTAAACATTCGCCAAAGCCACCAAAGCCGATGCGCCAGTTACCGGGTGTTTGTAATTTTTCTTTCAGCTCGGCACCTATTGTTGTATCCATTGTTCCGCGACCCCAACCATTGCGGCTTGCTCCTCCCTGGTAGCCGAAGCCCCGAATGTAATCCGCTCGTTTTTCTTTTAGGTTTCTAAAACGTGGTACATACACACCATTTGGTCTGCGCCCGAAATAATATTGATCCTCAAATCCTACAACTTCGGCTTCAGCTCCGGCACCTTTATGATGATCCATAATATTACGGCCCACCTGATCGCTTCCATTTCCTAATCCGTTAGGAAAACGAGTTGAAGTTGAGTTAAGTAATATGAACACAGTACCCAGCGTGGCAGCATTTAGAAAAACAATGCGCGCATAGTATTCAATTACTTCGTTGGTTTCTGTATCTATAACCTCAACGCCAATCGCCTTTTGCTTTTGCTCATCGTACAACACGCGGTTGGTTAATGAATGCGGCCGTAGGGTTAAGTTGCCGGTTGCAAATGCTGCCGGTAACGTACTCGCATTGGTGCTGAAGTATGCCCCATACGGACAACCACGGTGGCATTGATTGCGATACTGGCATACGCCACGTCCTTTTACTGCCGTGGTAAGGTTGGCAACACGCCCAACTGTCATTTTTCTTTCGGGGAACCCCGATTCAATTTTTCTTTTAAAGTCTTCCTCTACACAATTCATTTGCATAGCAGGTTGAAACTTGCCATCCGGAAGATGAGGAATGCCTTCGGCCTGGCCACTTATGCCCACAAATTGTTCTACATAATCGTACCACGGTGCAAT
>DPSB01000396.1:4595-5152 GCA_003537495.1 Cytophagales bacterium
GTTCTACATAATCGTACCACGGGGCAATGTCTTTGTAGCGGATGGGCCAATCCGTACCAATACCATCACGCAGGTTAGCTTCAAAGTCCAGATCACTCATTCTGTAACATTGCCGGCCCCATAAAACGGAACGTCCGCCCACAATATCACCGCGTATCCAATCAAACCGTTTAGTTTCGGTGTATGGATTTTCCAGATCGTTTATATAATAGTGTTTATTATCGCCAGAGTAAGAAAAATGCCGGGTTTGAATCGGGCATTTATCGCGATCGGCTTGTGTTAAGCGGCCGCGGTTTTCTAATTGCCATGGATCGAGCGAAGTAGTTGGATAATTGGGATGCTCTACATTTTTGCCACGCTCCAGCAGCAACACTTTCAATCCGCGCTCACAAAGTTCTTTTGCAGCCCAGCCACCACTTATACCCGACCCCACCACAATTGCATCATACGTGTTTTCGGCTTTTGCTTTAATGTTTAAGTTCATATGCAAAGGATTGAATTTTAAATTTTGCGAAAATTTTTATTGTGCTGCATACCTCTTGAATAAATGTAAAATG
>DPSB01000347.1:0-5021 GCA_003537495.1 Cytophagales bacterium
AACACAAGATTAGAAGTAATTCGCGAAACGTTTGATCTGGGGCAACTTATAGATGAAGTAGTGGATGGACTTAAATTTAACGAGGGTGTAAGTCGCATTGAGTTTAAATTGCACATTCCGCAAGGAACAAAAATTACCACCGACCCGGTGCGGCTTCGTATGGTGTTGAATAACCTGGTATCCAACGCGGTGCGTTATCACGATAAGTTAAAAGAAAAGCAGTTTATTGAAATTTATTACCGTTCGGGAAATCCACATGCCGAACTTTCGGTAAAAGATAATGGGCAGGGAATCAGGCCTGAACATCTTGAAAAAATCTTTGACATGTTTTACAGAACCGCCTCCAGCACCGGTGGCTCAGGGTTGGGCTTATACATTGCACGCGAAGCAGCCGCACGCATGGGCGGAAGTATTTCTGTACGATCGGTTTATGGAAATGGATCTACATTCAATTTACTTTTGCCTATATAATTTTTTGCATTGTATCTGATTTATTTTGTTCATTCGCACCCCGATCTAAAACATTTGTGAGTGCATGAATCCGATTGAATTAAAAATTGCATCAGAATTAAATCTTAAACTTGAACAAGTAACCTGT
The DNA here is from genome assembly GCA_003537495.1 of Cytophagales bacterium. Lineage (GTDB taxonomy): Bacteria > Bacteroidota > Bacteroidia > Cytophagales > Cyclobacteriaceae > ELB16-189. The sequence continues at coordinate 599 of DPSB01000347.1, forward strand.
GTGGTTGAATTACTGGCCGGTGGCGCAACCATTCCCTTTATAGCGCGCTATCGCAAAGAAGTTACCGGCAGTTTAGATGAGGTTGTTCTTGCAGCCATTCGCGACAGGCAAGAGCAATTGCTGGAATTAGAAAAACGGAGAGAAGCTGTTTTAAAATCAATCGAAAAGCAAGAACGGCTTACGCCTGAATTGGCTCGTCTGATTGAACAAGCCGAGACGCTTAACGAACTGGAAGACATTTATCTGCCCTACAAACCAAAACGCAAAACACGAGCAAGTGTGGCAAAAGAAAAAGGTCTTGAACCTTTGGCTACGGTATTGTTTGAGCAGCAAGAAAAAAATATTGATGCACTTTCTAAAACATTTGTAGATGCGGAGAAAGGTGTGGCAAATGAACAAGAGGCATTGGATGGCGCCCGCGATATTATTGCGGAGTGGGTAAGTGAAAATCAGGAAGCCCGACAAAAAGTGCGGGAGTTGTTTTGGGCTGAAGGTGTGATTGAAGCTGCGGTTATAAAATCAAAGGCCGAGAGTGAGGAGGCGCAGAAGTTTAAAGATTATTTTGATTGGAAGGAACCGATTCAAAAAACACCTTCGCACCGATTGCTGGCCATGCGTAGAGCCGAGAAGGAAGGCTTTATAACCTTGAATGTTGAACCTGAAGAACAACAAGTTATTACCGCACTTGAAAAACAATTTGTGAAAGGAACTTCTAAAGCAAGCGAGCAGGTTTCGCTGGCGGTTAAAGATTCCTATAAGCGTTTATTAAAACCTTCACTCGAAACTGAAATTCGGGTAGAGAGTAAAATAAAAGCCGATGTTGAAGCTATTCAGGTATTCGCAGCTAATCTGAAAAAACTTTTACTGGCTTCACCGTTAGGTCAGAAAAGAGTGTTGGCATTAGATCCGGGTTTTCGTACGGGCACTAAGTTAGTTTGCTTAGATGAGCAAGGTGCTTTGTTGTTCGATACCGTACTTTATCAGAATGAACCACAACGCGAAACAGCTAAGTCGGCAACAATTGTATTAGGTCTTTGTGATAGGTTTAAGATTGAAGCCATTGCTATCGGCAATGGTACTGCCAGCCGCGAAACGGAGACCTTTGTAAAAGGTATTGGCTTACCAAAAGAAATTTTAATTGTGATGGTAAATGAAAGCGGAGCTTCTGTTTACTCAGCATCAGAGGTAGCGCGCGAAGAATTTCCAAATCATGATGTTACCGTGCGTGGTGCGGTTTCGATTGGCCGAAGATTAAAAGATCCGTTGGCAGAGTTAGTAAAGATCGATGCTAAGTCTATCGGGGTCGGTCAATATCAACACGATGTTGATCAACCCAAACTAAAGGCTGGGTTAGATGATGTTGTGGTGAGTTGTGTAAACTCGGTAGGTGTTGAATTGAACACGGCCAGTAAGGAATTGCTTTCGTATGTGTCGGGTCTTGGGCCGCAGTTGGCAAAAAGCATTGTGGAGTATCGTAACCAACATGGCGCTTTCGCGGATCGTAAAGCATTATTGAAAGTACCGCGTTTAGGTGAGAAAGCATTTGAACAATGCGCAGGTTTCTTGCGCATTCGCGATTCAAAAAATCCGCTTGACGCCAGTGCGGTACATCCTGAACGTTATGAACTTGTAGAAAAATTTGCACAAGATTTAGGGTGCACGGTGAAAGATCTGATGACGAGTGCAGAGCTTCGCAGAAAGCTAGATCTGAAAAAATATGTATCAGAGTCAGTTGGCTTACCTACTTTAACTGATATTCTTACCGAACTTGAAAAACCCGGTCGCGACCCACGCGAAAAATTTGAACTGTTTGAATTTGCTGAAGGCGTGCATGAAATCAAGCACTTAAAAATCGGAATGAAGTTACCCGGCATTGTTACCAACGTAACAGCCTTTGGTGCTTTTGTAGATATTGGTGTACATCAGGATGGGTTAGTTCACATCAGCCACCTGAGCGATAAATTTGTGAAAGACCCCAACACGATTGTGGCCGTTCAACAGAAAGTGCAGGTGACGGTGGTGGAGGTTGATATTCCGCGTAAGCGTATTGCCTTGTCCATGAAGAGCGATCCGTTTGGGAATGCTCCGGTGCAAACCATTAACCGTCCGGAGAAAACACGTAAGCCTGCGCCTCCTGTTAAAGCCGTGGAATCGATGGAAGATAAACTCGCTGCCTTGCGCGATAAGTTTAAGCGTTAGCATTCGCTTTCTGATAATAATGAACATCGATGTGTTCGAATTAGAACAATCCAGGAACGGAAGCATGTAATAGTGTGTGTGTGTGCGCGGGATTATGGCAATGGCATTCAACTTGTTTGAAGTGTAGCCATACTAAACCCTGAACCACACCCGTTACTTCTCCATGGAAAAAGTTAAACGATTCTTCTGGTTATGCTCAGGTGCGAGTATAACCTTACTCAATAAATGTGCTATCGAAAGCACGAAGTATGTGGGCATTGGTGCTACCATATTTTTTACGGGTGTGTTTGCGGCACTCGCAGCATCGTATGCATTGTTTGCAGTTTTTGATAATATCTGGATAGCCATATTGCTTGGGTTGATCTGGGGTTTGATGATCTTCAACCTCGATCGGTTTATCGTGTCGAGTATGCGGAAAGAAGGCAAGCCCTGGCAGGAATGGTTGATGGCCACACCCCGGTTGATCTTAGCCATCATTATCTCAGTTGTGATAGCCAAACCATTGGAGTTGAAAATTTTCGAAAAGGAAATCAACGCTGAGTTGGTATTGATGGAACAGCAAGCTTATGCCAATCAGGAGAATGAAGTAAAACTCCGGTTTCAAACAGAGCAAGATCAACTCAATAAAGAAATAGAAACGCTTAATACAGAAGTTATCAACAAAACAAATCAGCGGAACGAATTAGCCAAACAAGCACGCGAAGAAGCTGATGGTACAGGCGGCACCAAACAACGAAATGCCGGGCCGATCTACAAATTAAAAAAGGCAGACGCAGATAAGGCTGATCAGGAGTTGAAACAACTCTCCGATCGCAACGAAACAATAATAGCCGATCGCAGAGCCACACTTGCAGCCACTCAATCAAAACTTCAAACGGAATTAATGCAACTCGAAAAACAAAAGCCCGATGGTTTGGCCAGCAGATTAGAAGCCCTTAGCAGGATTACACTCAACAGCAGCGCCATTGCGTTGGCAAGTTGGTTTATGATGTTGTTGTTTATTGCCATTGAAACGGCTCCGGTTTTTGTAAAACTGATTTCGCCCCGTGGCCCGTACGATCATTTATTAAAAATGGAAGAGCATGTTTATGAAGTACAACGCGTAGAACACCTGGCGCGCGAACATGCGGCTGCCAAAGAGCGATTAAAAGATCTGGCTACTACCGAAGCAGATTATGCCAATAACCGACTGGATGTGTTGTTGAATAAATCGTAAAATAAATCGGGCTGTCTCTAATGAGGCAGCCCGATTTTTAGCGCTCCAATTTTATTGCCCCGGATTATCTTTAGCCAACTCAATCATTAGTGCATCGTATTTTGTTTTTAGCGCAGCATCGGTGCCCAGCGCTTTTCTTACTTTATTAAACGTAGCCGCGCCAACATAATCTTTGGCAAGAGTTTGAACAGCCTGATTAATTTTTAATGTAGCCGAGTCGCGCTTAACAGCCAACTCTTTTACAAATTCAATTTCTTCGGGAGTAGCCTTAGCTTCAGTCAATTTGGTTTCATCTGCAATGATTTTGGAAATTTCATTATACCGTGTAGCCGTTACTACTTTATTGGTTTTTACCAGCTCGGTAATCATTTCCTTTACTTCGGCTGACATCTCATTGATCGAATCCATGGCCGTTGCATACTTGGTTAACTCTTCATCAGTAACAGTTGCTTCCTGAGCAAAAGCCAACGAGCTCAGTAAACACAAAAACGGAATTAAAAACTTTGTCTTCATAATAGTTTGGTTATAGTTAAACAGGTTGTTTAATACGCAGTTTAAAAACTACCAGTAGTAAGGCAAATATTTTTTTGATGAACGGTGTGAGATTTCGGACTTAGTTTGCCAATTGGAAACGAGCAATGAGAACATCATTTTGAAGTAAATGCAACTCGTGGCCCAGTATTCGGTAGCTATTAATTACCTGAAGACTTTCAAGAAAGGAATTTTCAACGGCCATATTTTCCTGGCAGAACATGCGTGTGACGGCAATATTATTGAGCTTAAGTTTTTGCCCGGATACTTCATACGAACCTGCCAGTTGATTGCAACCACCAAAGCCATTTACCACCATACTCTTTTTGGCAAACATCAGATAGGGTTTGTTTTCGACTGTGATTGTTTCTGCGCGGAGTTCTGTTAACGCCCAGCGCGTGTTTTCCAATGTGGCTTTTGTAATACCTACAGCTTTATTGATTTTATCTGACGGTCTGCAACCGATATTTAAGATTA
>DPSB01000347.1:5258-5645 GCA_003537495.1 Cytophagales bacterium
CGCGATATTTAAGATTACCAACACAAGAATAATTGCGATGCTGTTTTTCATAATGAATCATTTAAGAGCTAAACAGATTTAGAAAATCCTGTTTTTTGTTTGCCGATACTTCAAGTTCCTGATTATTTTTCATGGTAACATATCCACCCTTTCCCTTCGAATATCGTACCACAAAATCGGGGTTGATGAGATGTGAACGATGTATGCGAATAAACCGATGTTCTTTTAAAATGTCTTCGAAATATTTTAATGTACGGCAAATTAATAACGGCTGCCCGTGTTCGAAATGGAATTTCGTAAAGTTATCAGCACCCTCGCAGTATAAAATGGAATTGATGTTCACAATCTCAAAACCCTCTAACGTGGGTAGCATGATTTTTTGATGCG
>DPSB01000131.1 GCA_003537495.1 Cytophagales bacterium
AGGATTTAAGAAGATATTGTAAGCGCTATACTCCAGCGGTTCTGCAAAAATTAGAAATATGAAGGAAACGATGACGAGTACGATCGCTGTTCCGTTGCCATTTTTTATCAGTGTAGATAGCATAAACGCAACCGAAGATAAAAATGTAATCGGAAAAAGTACCTGACCGATCATCGGAAGGATGTTGAATCGATACAGGGTCAAGTTCGCCAGATTTCCAAGCACAAACAAAATGACTGCTGCAATACCAATCGTTAAGACAAAACGTACCAACCACACTTTGTACCGGTAATTCGGAATGCCAAAAATGGTCTCTAGCATTTTAGCATCATCATCATTCTGTATGCCGTAGGCCATCGGGTAGAAAATAAGCAACAAGCCCGGGAAAACCAGGAAGCCATAGATCACGGCTTCATTGAATTGGGGATCATCAAAGATGGTAATTGTAATGATGAAGGCAAAGAATAAAAATGCCGCCACCACAAAGTAAACAAACTTGTTTCCAAAAATTACTTTCACGTTGTAGATTATCAGTTTATACAGAAGCAACAGGAAGCTTTTCATTTTTCTTTTTGGATTTACTTTTCATCAACCATAAATAGGCATCTTCCAGATTCGCACGTACCTGCACGGCATCCACGCGTGGACGTTCGTCTGACAGGCACTTCACGCGGATGAGGTCACCCTCCCGCATGTGATGTACGATCATGTAGTTTTCTTTTTCCGTTTCAAATTCACCGGGTGTTAAGTGAAATTCCCACACCTTTTCGTTAGCCAGTTCGGCCATGGTGGTTGGGCTTCCAATGTATTCTATATTTCCGGAGATGAGCACAGCCAGCTTGTTACAACTACTCGCAATATCTTCGATGATATGAGTGGAGAACACAACAATCCGTTCACGACTGAGTTCTACCAGCAAGTTGCGGAATCGAATCCGCTCCAGCGGATCGAGGCCAGCTGTGGGTTCATCCACCACTAATATTTTGGGAAGGTGCAGGAGAATCTGCGCAATACCAATGCGTTGTTTCATGCCGCCTGAGAACGAACCAATCTTTTTGTGCTGATGCTCATCCATGTGCACAGCCTTGAGTACGTATTGCACTCTTTTTTCTCTTTCTTCCTGGTTGGAAATTTTTCGCAAAATGGCCTGATAATCCAGAAACTCGTAGGGCGTCATATTTTCATAAGTGCCAAAAGCCTGAGGGAGATATCCAATAAGTCCCTGCAGTTCTTCTCTTCGCAAGGTGGTATCGTGGCCGTTGATCCAGATCTTTCCATAACTCTGATCGAGAATACCGCAAAGAATCCGCATTAAGGTTGTCTTACCGGCACCATTGGGGCCTAGTAAGCCGAACATGCCTTGTTCGATTGTCAGGTTAGCGCCTTTGAGTGCTTTGAACTCGGCCTTCTTCGGTTTCACAAAAGGAATGGCGAGCAATAATTTATAATACAGTTTTCGAATCTTCCTGAATCGCCCTTTGATTTCCGTGACGTCAACAGGATTCGCTTTCAGTTTTTTTGATGCATGCGCAAGGAAGAGCCCGATAAACCACAAGATGATGAGTATTACTCCGAAAGCTTTGATCTGCACATCGCTGTAAAGATAGATGGCGCTTAGCAGCGGAAAGCCCCAGTAGAGTAGGGTATTGCTGATGGTTAATAGTTTTTGTTTGTGAGGAAGTAATTGTGCGGCTCGGTTAAGCATGAATATTAATAATGCATGCAAAGAAATCATAAAGACCAGTTGCCAGAATGCTTTATCCAAATGGAAGTAAATAAAGTAAATCAGAAAGCTAATCAAGGCAATCTGCCAGATAAGGTCTTGTAATACCATGCGCCTGGTTACAGGTTCTTCACCTCTGGCGTTAAAGAGGTTTTTGTTTCCTTTCCACTCTCTTATCCAGCGCTTGTCTCTGCCATACACTTTTGTCAGGTTTTGAATTTTGATGTGCATCGCTTCGCCCGGTGCCACCATTTCTGCATTGGCCTGGCGCAAGGATGACATGATGAAGTGTGTACCACCAGGAATTAAAATGATGGCTCCGATGTAGGTAATCATTTGAAAGATGAGTCCTTCTACCTGCAACGATATAAAGGCTCCGGCCAGAATCATTAGTACAATCTGAATGGCCTTAATCGCGGGCTTCAAATTTCTGAACCAGGCAAGTACACTTTCCAAGCCTGCACTCATGGTGGGAATGTAGAACAAGGTGAGTAGGGTAGCGAAGGCAAGTCCACCCATAACCGTAACTGCGAAAGGCTGACCAATGCTCAACACATATTCGGCTTCGCCCAATGCCAGGGGTAACATCGCGATGATGGTGGTGATGGATGTGATCAGGATGGGTCTGAGTCGTGAGATACCACTCATGATTAGTGCGCGGTATTTTGTGTAGCCCGCTCTTCTTAAAATACGGGAATAGTCGATGAGGATGATACCATTATTAACCACAACACCCAGCAAGATCAGGAATCCGATCAAGGTGTTGGCGCTTAGCATGGAGTTGCCCGTGAGCGTGAGGCCCATCAGTGCTCCAATACCCGCCAGCGGAATAGAGAACATAATGACAATCGGCAAGTATAAGGATTCGAATACTGCCGCAAGAATCATGAAAATGATTACGATGGCTGCAAAAATTAAAAAGAAAAAATCATTAAACAAACCTTCATCATGAACAACGTCTACCACAATACCAGAGGGAATGTTTACACCGGCTACAATCTGATCAATTTCCAATCGTGAAGATTCCTGTAAGGCCTTTGACTTGGTAATTTCATCGATGAAGTTGTATGTAATTTGAATACGCTTTTCCTGATTCATTCTGGTGATGGTACTTTCACCCGATGAATAGAGTGCCGTTCCGATATCAGAAAACCCGTGGGTCGCACCGGTGGTACTACTTACTTTCATCTCACGTAAGTCACGCATTTCCTTCGCTTGGGTAACCTGATTTTGGGTACGGATGGTTATTTCATATTCCTCACCAGCACTGATAAAGTTAGATCCTGACGTAAAAGATGGTTGAAAATCATTCAGTGCTACCGCTACATTTTGTAGCGTTACCTGATTCTCGCTCATTCTTTTCTGATCGAACACCAAATGTGCCTCGGGGCGTTCCGGACTCAAATTGACTGAGCTTTGCTGAACAGATTGCAAACCGCCTATCAATGTATTGATATCCTGTGCAATAGTTTGCATCAACTCAAAGTCCTGGCCTTTGATGATGATACGCTCGGAGGCTGTTCCTATTCCCAGCATGCGTTGAAAATCCTCCTCGGCAGAATTACCTGCTCCACCATTTCCAACGGTTTGACTGGGAGGTTTTTCCAGAGAAATATTGACATCACTAAAATCTCTGGATAAGCCCGAAAGTTTGTTTCGAATATCGCCTACAGAAATGGTATCGAGATCATTAAATCCTTCAACAAGCTTAACGGTGATTACGCCCTCAACTTCCGAAATCTGGCTGATCACTTTTTCCACCACCGGAATCTCCATCACTCTTTCTTCAATCTTTCTGATCTTAAGGTCGGTCGATTCAAGCGTGCTGCCTTGTGGCATGGTAACGAACAGATTCATCTCGGGAGTCTCCACTTCCGTGGAACTGGCAATGCTCACAATAAGACTGATCCCAATGGTTACAAAAAATAAAACCAATCCACCTACAACGGTAAACATCG
>DPSB01000147.1 GCA_003537495.1 Cytophagales bacterium
TAAGGCCAGTAACGAGAGTGTTTTGATTTTGCAGGATGTGAGAAATTACCTTTACGGGTGTTTCGTTATTGCCATCTTTTCCGGCAATTAGCTGAGTTGCTGAAGGAGCTGGCTTGTCTTCGGTTGTTATGATTGCATAAACCGTACCCGAATGACTAAACTGAGTGGATAACCGTATGCTGCTTGCCTTAATTTCCAAAACAGATGCCGTAAACGATAGTGGGTGATCTATTACAATTTCATCTGATAATAAAGTTTTTCCGGGAAGTGCTGTGTTGGTTACCTGGCAAGTATATTTTCCTGTCATGCTTGATTGGAAATTAGTTAGTGTAAAATCAGGGCTTGCCGAACTACTACTAACTGATGTTGTGCCCCTAAACCATTGATAACGATTGTTGCTTCCAGGTGTAGAAATAGTAACCGTTAATGATTCACCCAAATCAACTAGAATAAAATCATCTTCTACCGGCAGTTTGGATTGAGGAGTTAATATGGCGCCAGTGTTGGAAGCAAAGAATGTTGCCAGAGGCTCAAATGCTCCAAAGTTTCAGCGATTGCCATCTAGCCATATTTCTGTGGTTGTTAGATATGCTAGTTGAGCAGGTAATGAGCCCTGTAATTCATTATCATTAACCATGAGTTGAGTTAGTCTGGTGAGATTACCAAACGAAGCTGGAATTGTTCCGGTTAATTTGTTTTGGGATAGGCCCATCCCCATAGCGTTTGCCAGGTTTCCCAACTCTGGGGGAATTGGGCCTTCCAAAAGATTATCCATCAGGTAAAACATTTCTACGTTAGTAAGGTTCCCTAACGTTTCAGGAATACTTCCTGTTAATTTGTTTTTGTGCAGGAAGAAAACCGATAATTTTTTCAGATTACCTAGTTGAGGTGGTATTGATCCGCCAATATTATTATCATTAAGTCTGAAGCTTCGTAACTCGATAAGATTGCCAAGTTCTTGAGGCAGGGTTCCCGATAGATTATTATTTTGTAGATCAAGATACCATACGCGATTATAGTGCCACTGAACACCATACCAGGCTTGGGGATTGGAGGATAGGTCCCATTTGTTTGTCCAGGAGGCACCGTTTGTTGCGAGATGCAACGCCTTAAGTGCGTCCACATCTTTTTGATAGGAAAGGTTATTGTTGTTTTCAAGGTTTACAACAAATTTTAAATCGGTATAATCATTTGCTATTGGCGCATTGCCATCATTAGTGATCATGGAGCCTCCGTTATATGGGCCTATGTTGTTGGCGCTAGCTCCAAACTCAAGCTGAACATCTTGGCGAAATAAGGCATAATAACGTCCTTCTTTCAGAATAGGAGCTTCATTAAAATGATATATAGTATAGGGGAAGTCTGTTGTTTTAGAAGTGCTTTGAGTGACTAAATTTCCGTACGAGCCATTATCAAGTTCAGTAGTTGAAGGCGCAAGCGTACCGTAAACATAAAGTGTAGAAGGAGCCACACCTCCTGAAAATATAACTGCAATTGAATGTAGAAACACAAAACTTTCGGCAGTGGTTATGGTGCCTGTGCCACTGCCTTGGCTGGCTGGCCTGAAACTTTGCCCACGTATGTCGCTGCGACTGCTTCCTGTTACATTTTGTGTTACAGTAAACGGCTGAGCTATCACTAAAGTAGTACTGATAATTTGAAGAACGATAAGGCTGGTTAGAAACCTGAAAGAATACTTCATAATAATTCTTTATGACATTAACTTTTTACTCATAATATTTTCAACTGTATCAAATCAGCCCTCAATTGTTCAGGCGATTGAAAATGAATGCCCGGCATACCTACGTCCATCGATCCATTGATATTGCGTAAGCTATCATCAATAAATAAAGCCTGTGCAGGATTTATTTTATAGCGATCAAACAAGATCTGAAAAAATTCAGGAAAGGGTTTACGGGTTTTTTCGTGCCCTGAAACCACAATGCCTTCAAACCAGTGTAGGAACTCAAATTTTTCTAACGCCCACGGAAATGTTTCGGCCGACCAGTTGGTGAGTGCATAGAGCTTATACTTTTTCGAATCGCGGATTTCTTTCAGAATGTCTACGGTGCCTTGTATGGGTCCATTCATAGTTTCTTGCCAGCGCCCATACCACGCACGGATAGGAATTTCGTGCTCTGGAAATTTAACCAGCAATTCTTCTGTTGCTTCTTCAAAAGAACGACCGGCATCTTGTTTTTCGTTCCAATCGTGGGTGCAGATGTTTTCCAGAAACCAGGTTACTTCTTCTTCGGTTTTAAAGATTTTACGATACAGGTAGCGTGGGTTCCAGTCGATCAATACGGCACCTAAATCAAATACAATGGTGTTTACAGTGTTTGTCATTTTAGTTTATTGCTTCTATTCTATCGATAAATACGTTTACAAGTTTATAGTTTTCGTTTAACCTAATTACTTCAGGCCAAACTTGTGTCATTCGATTGAAAAAGTCTTTCATCTTAAGGTTACCAAACCTGATATGAATAACTTTTGGTGGCGGATTTAACAGCAATACCCGATTTGAAAAATCGCTATCTTTTGAAATAATCGTAAGGTTATTTTCCCGGGCATAGTTCCAGATCATAGAGTCTTTCCAGGTGTCATCAATATCAAATTGATGAATATAATCCGGATTGTTCCAAAGAGAGAAGTAGTAGGGTAAGTTTACATCAACTAAGAATCTTGGCATAATTAAGCCAGCTCTTTAATAATGTAGTTATGATTCATTAAGTCTGAGGCAAATCGAAGACTTGCATCTATGTCTGCTTTTTCCAGAGAAGGATATTGCTTAAGGATTTCCTCAGGGCTTTCAGCCGCACTTAAAAATTCCAGTATTGTTTGAACGGTAATGCGTTTTCCTCTTATGACAGGTTTGCCACCACAAATAGTTTCATCTATGATAATTCGCTCATCAGTTCTCATAACAAAACAAATATAACTAAACTTTCTGAGCAGGTGTAGGAAAGGCCCATTTCAAAAATTCGGGCAATGCCCGACCCCACGTAGGCAAATCGTGCGCTCCTTGCGGTAATTCCAGATAGTGAATATCATGAAAAGGTCGGTATCCTTTTTTGGTAAGTTCCACAATCAGATCCAACGTATCATCAATCGAATCAATTACGCCATTCTTATTCCGGTCGCTCTGTTCATCCAACAACCCGGTTTGAAACCAGAACTTTAATCCGGGCCGGTATTTTCCTTTCCGGATTTGTTGATGCATAATCCGGTCGTAATGTTCGGAGTAAAACCGGCTGGCCGAATCGCGCTTGCGCCACCAAAACGATCCACTAAAAGCACCCACCTTACCAAAGTAATCGCTATGCCAGGCAATATCCAAAGCTGAAAGTCCGCCCAGCGAAAACCCACCAATAGCCCGTTGGGTTGGAGTTTTGGAAACAGGGTAACGGTATTCCAAATATGGAATAAGTTCTGTCATCATAAATCGGGTATAGGCTTTTGCTTTACTGCCCCGTTTTTTAAAATCAGATTGGGCAGCCACTCCGTATTCCTGTATCCGGTCGCCCGCATGTACCGCCACCACAATAACTTCACTTATCTCCTCCCTGTGAACCAGGTATTCAACTGTCTTTTTTAAGCCGATGGCTTCGGCATCCTGACCATCATTTAAGATTAAAAGTGGGTAAGGGCCATTGGTTTGGGCATACTGTGGCGGAAGCAGAATCTCCACCATGGTATCGCGCCCCAGCAGCTTTGAATGTATATCGGTAAGTTTTTCGGGGCGATAATGGGCAACCTGCGACAAGAATGAAATAATTAAATTCGATAGTTAATTTAAAAGGCATTTCCGATTTTGAACAGAAAATAACCGTTGCAAAAATAAGAACTTAAGCCTATGCCGCACGAACATTATCACAAATGGTACTCGCCACGCCTCAGTCGCGATATTGAAGTGCTGAGTTTTGGCACACGTGGCTATCCGGTAATCTTGTTCCCAACATCTATGGGACATTTTAACGAGAACAAAGATTTTAAATTGATTGATAGCGTAAATTGGTTTTTAGATGAAGGCCTGGTTAAAATTTATTGTGTAGATGGCATTGATGAAATGAGTTGGTACAATAAAAATATTCATCCGGCCGACCGGGTGCGTAATCACATCTGGTACGATTTAATGTTGCTTGACGAACTGGTGCCTTTGGCGCAACACGAAACCGGAGTGAGGCGAGTGGCTACTGCGGGTTGTAGCTTTGGCGGTTATCACGCAACTAACTTTGCATTTAAACATCCTGAGGTGGTAAAGTATGTGTTTAACATGGGCGCAGCATTCGATATAAAAAGCCAGTTGGATGGTTATTATGATGATAACGTCTACTTCAACAATCCCATGGATTTTATTCCTCAATCGCACAATCCTTATTTTGCCGATATGTATGTGGTGTTAGGCACAGGCACACACGATATGTGTTGGGATGCAAACGTGAAGATGGCCAACATACTACAAAATAAAGGAGTAAACTATTGGTTGGACGTGCGCCAGAATGCTCCGCACGATTGGCCTGCATGGCGCGAAATGTTTCCACATTATTTATCGCTTATTAAATAATAGCTTAAAAAATTTAAACCATTTATATAAACTCTTAGCGTATGAAAAAGATTGGAATACTACACGGCATGGAACGCTCCTTCCCCGAAGCGTTTGTAGAACGCATTAACAAAATGGGATTGAAAGATATTAAGGCCGAACCCGTATTGGTAGATATGGTGAGTCAGGCTGAACCAACCGATTACGCGGTAATCATCGATCGCATTTCGCAAGATGTTCCCTTTTACAGAGCATATTTAAAAAATGCCGCCATCTCGGGTACAGCGGTAATCAACAATCCGTTTTGGTGGAGTGCTGATGAAAAGTTTTTTAACAATGCATTGGCTGTTAAAATTGGTGTGCCGGTTCCTAAAACCGTAATCCTTCCATCGCACGAGCGCCCAACCGATACTGGCGAAAACTCTTTCAGCAATTTGAAGTTTCCGTTGAGTTGGGAAAAAATATTTGAACACATTGGCTGGCCTGCTTATATGAAACCACATGCCGGTGGTGGTTGGAAGAGTGTATATAAACTCAACAACATGGACGACTTCTTTAAAGCGTACGCTGAAACCAATCAATTGGTAATGATGCTACAGGAAGAAATTATTTTTGAAGACTACTTCCGTTGTTATTGCCTGGGCCGAAAGTATGTGCGCATTATGCAGTACGAGCCGCGTAATCCACATCACTTAAGGTATCAGAGCAACAATGGCCCCGCATCAGAAAAGATGCTGAAGAAAGTACACGATTACGTGCTTGACCTATGCAATGCATTAGGGTACGATTTTAATACGGTTGAGATGGCCGTGCGTAATGGGGTGCCGTATGCTATTGACTTTTGTAACCCGGCTCCGGATGCCGATGTGCATTCAGTTGGCCAGGAAAATTTTGATTGGGTGGTTGAACATGCAGCCAAAATGGCTGTTGAGCGGGCGCAGGTTCAAAAACCAGGTAAGGATAATCTTACCTGGGGAACATTTGTTTCGAGTTCAGTTGCTTCGTTTGAAGCTGGCCTCGTAAAACCAAAAGCTGCCAAGGTTGCGGTTCCCAAGGAAGCAAAACCAAAATCATCTAAGAAGTAGTTGAGGATATAATTATTCAGTTGGCTTATGGAAACCTTTACACTGGGTGTTGAAGAAGAGTACATGGTGATTGATCCGCATACGCGTGAACTCACCTCACACGATCAGAAAATAGTTGAACTGGCTGCGCACATTATTAAAGATAGTGTGAAAGCTGAAATGCACCAGGCGGTGGTGGAAGTAGGCACCGGCATCTGCAAAGACGTAACACAAGCCTATCACGAAATAGCAACGTTGCGCAAAGTAGTAGGCGAAGTTGCCGGAACGCTTGGATTAAAAATCGGGGCTTCGGGTACTCATCCTTTTTCACATTGGAGTAAACAGTTGATCACACCCAACCCACGCTACGATGAAATTGTGCAGGAAATGCAGGAAGCTGCACGCTCAAATTTAATTTTTGGTTTGCACGTGCATGTGGGCATAAAGGATAAGAATATGGCTATTCATATTCAAAATACGGTGCGCTACTTTTTGCCGCACGTGTATGCCCTTAGTTGTAACTCGCCTTTCTGGGAAGGCCGCAACACAGGCTTTAAATCTTTTCGCACAAAAGTGTTTGATAAATTTCCACGTACGGGTATACCCGATCGTTTTGAAAACTGGGATGACTTCAAAAACTATGTAAACCTGCTCATCAAAACCAATTGTATTGATAACGCCAAAAAAATCTGGTGGGATGTACGCGTGCATCCTTTCTTCGATACCATTGAATTTCGCATTTGCGATGTGCCCATGCGGGTAGAAGAAACGATTGCGATTACAGCTGTATTTCAGGCACTGGTAGTTAAGTTGTACAAGTTGCGTTTGCAGAACATGAGTTTTATTATGTACACGCGCGCACTTATCAACGAAAATAAATGGCGTGCTTCGCGTTATGGATTAGATGGTCGGTTGATTGACTTTGGAAAACAAGTTGAATTTGACACACGCGAATTAATTGTTGAATTATTAGAGTTTGTTGATGATGTAGTGGATGAACTTGGCAGCCGCAGTGCGATCAACTATATTCGCACTATATTGGAGCAAGGTACCGGTGCCGACAGACAATTGGCTGTGTTTAAGGAAACCGGAAGTTTGGAAAAAGTAGTAGACTATATAACAGACGAAACCTTGCGCGGACTTTAAACCAAAAAAATTGATTCAGGGAAGCCAGATCAAAATAGCCGTGCTCGATTTATATGAGGGCGAAGCAAATGAGGGCATGCGCGGCATTAAACAATTGATCTCAAGTTTTGCAAGTGATTGCAACCTCAACATCGTGTATGAAATATTCGATGTACGCAGCAAAAATGAAGTGCCCGATTTAAGTTATGATGCTTACATTTCATCAGGTGGGCCTGGTAGCCCGTTGGATAGTGCCGGTTCGCTATGGGAAGAACGCTACTTTGCTTTAATGGATTCTATTAAAGATCACAATCAGCAACATCCCGATAAAAAGAAGCATGTATTGTTGATTTGCCACAGCTTCCAGATTTATTGCCGGTACTATGAGTTGGGCGTGGTCACAAAGCGAAAGTCAACCTCGTTTGGCGTAATGCCGGTTCATAAAACTACCGAAGGTTTGCACGATCCTTTGTTTCGCTCGTTGGGCGACCCCATGTGGGCCGTGGATTCGCGCGATTATCAGATTACCCAACCGGATGTAGAAAAAATTGAAGCTGAAGGCGGAGCATTATTGTGTATTGAAAAATATCGTCCACACATTGATCTGGAGCGGGCCGTAATGTCAATCCGGTTTAACGATGCGATAATCGGTATGCAGTTCCATCCTGAAGCTGATGCGGTAGGCATGCGCATGTACTTGTTACGGGATGACAAGAAAGCGATTGTAATCGAAAAGCATGGTGAAAAAAAATATTGGGAGATGTTGAACCATCTGAACGATCCTGATAAGATTATGCTCACCTATGCCACGGTAGTTCCGCGATTTTTAATGCTGGCTCTTCGCAACCGCCTAAGTTCAGTTATAGTATGATACCTCACGCCCGACAGCTATTTAATCAACAGTTCTCGGAAGAGAAGTATAAAAACTTTATTGCTGATCTGGATCGTGAGTTTAATTACAAAATTCCATTTCGGGTAGCTGAGAGCCCCGTGTTTGTTGGGAAAGAGTTTAGTTCAAAACTTTTCAAAGCTGCTAACGAGATTATTGATGTAATTGTGCAGCCCGACTTCAAAACGAAAATGCAAGGTGCGCTTCCGGCAAATCTCCATGTTCCCAACGAAACGGCAAACTCATTATTCATTGCGCTGGACTTTGCGGTATGTTCTGAAAATGGAGAACGCGTTCCGCGCTTAATTGAAATGCAAGGATTCCCTTCGTTGTTTGGGTACCAGGATTTTTTAGGAAATAAGTTTCGTGAACATTATAAAATCCCTGACGATTTACATTTTCATTTTGGATTAAACTCGCCAACCTATTGGCAACAACTACGCGAAGCTATAGTTGGAAAGCACAATCCTGAAAATGTAATTCTTTTGGAAATCAATCCGCTGCAACAAAATACGGCTATCGATTTTTTGATCACACAGAAACATTTGGGTGTTGAGCCAGTTCACCTCGGTGATATTATTGTCAGGGGCAGTAAATTGTTTTATAAAAAGAAGGGAGTTGAAATTCCGGTACACCGCATATATAATCGGGTGATCTTCGATGAACTGCTGGCAAAAAAAGATTTGAAAACACAATTTCATCTAACGGAAGATGTAGATGTAGAGTGGGCGGGGCATCCCAACTGGTTTTTTTACATCAGCAAATACACCATGCCGTTTGTACAGAGCGATGCAGTGCCTGAATGTAAATTTTTGCATGAGTACTCCACCTGGCCAGCAAACCTGGAAGATTATGTTTTGAAGCCGCTCTTTTCTTTTTCTGGGAGCGGTGTAATTTTTCATGTTACGCAAAACGATTTGGATGCCATTCCTCATGAAGATCGTAGAAATTTTATGTTGCAGCGCAA
>DPSB01000432.1 GCA_003537495.1 Cytophagales bacterium
AAGTTGTGCGGGTGCTTGCTATGTCTCAAAAACTAATCGAAACGTCATCGCACATTCTCCATGAAAATATTGCTGGATGAATGTGTAACCAGGCATTTAAAACCGCACCTCGCTGAGTTCGAGGTTTTCACCGTTCGGGAAATGGACTGGAGCGGAATTAAGAATGGTAAACTACTTACGCTTTGTACAACTAATAGTTTCGATATACTTTTAACCATCGACAAAAACCTACAGTATCAACAAAGTGTAAAACAACATCGTGTCTCCGTTGTGGTTTTAAATTCCGACTCTAGTAACTTAACTGAGTTATTAAAATTTATGCCAGAATTGAAATTTAGAATTAACGGCTTTGAGAAGAGCAAAGTTTATGTTCTAGATATTAACAGGTGAGCAGCCACCACCAACTCATAACCTATCCACGTAAGCGTTAACCAGCCAGAAGCTTGGAGCAGTTTAACGCGATGCATGTGCATAAAAAGCATGAGGGTTACAACTATTGCAAACCATACTAAAAATGCAAAGGAAGGAATTGCTTGCAGCGAATGAATGGCTAACATAGGGAGTAGCAGTAAACCCCCAATTAACGAAACAGTCATCATGTTGCCGATGTAATCAAAAACCCGGTTACGGTTCGTAAACCAAACTACACTTCCTTGAAAAAGAAGTTGGCCACCACAAATCAGAAACTCACGACCAAAACTTGTTGCAGGAATGGGCAAGTGTGTTGCAAAACTTGTAAGAATAAGGGAGGTAAGCACCCACGAAAAGATCAAATACGCTATGCGATAAGAAAAATTAAAACTGGGTGTACAACTACTTTCTGTTTGTGTGGCCGGAACAATTACTTTGCGGTTGAAGGAGATGAAAGCATAAAGTTGAGAAAGAGTAGTCCGAAAAATTGAAAGCTTAAAAAGCGGATTAAGAAAGGTGAATCGGTGCGCCAGGATTTTAAAAAGACTGTCAATTCCATACGTAACTTCGTGCGTGGCGCAGTTCACCAAGGCAATTTCATCGCAGGCCCGTTTTACATCAACTTGTGGAGGAAGTTCCGTTGGTGAAAACGGAATTCTACCATTGGTATCAAGCATACCGGTTTTTACAAATGCTTTTGTATAAAGATTGCACATGGGGCAATCGGCATCGTAAAGAATAACATGGTTGTGGAGTGTTTTCATATTCAGAAACTAATGTGTGGAAGAAACTTACCAGAGGGTTTGAGTGGGAATACCCAACGCCACGTGATGTAGTAATAAAAGAGCCCAAGTGTAACGGGCATTGCTAAAGCCACAACATTTGTAAATACACGAATAAAATGATCGAGTTCTATTATTTGTGTGGTGGGCAGACTTAAATATTTCGTCATGATGGCTAACGCGGTCAGGTAGCCGACTGCAATAAAGAAATGATACAACCTGAATTTTCGGTTAGGCGCACTCAACAGTAGCATTAGCGCGGCACTAATCATTTGCCACCAACCCAGGCAAAGCATGGCAAATGCGGAGGTTAAACCAAACTCCTTTTCAACCGGGTTGTTGATCAATGTCCAACCCATGACTATTCCATAACCGCCAAGGATTACGGTTTGGCCAACAAAATCAATAGTTTTTATATATTTCATATTTTCAATATTTAGTGAAACATATGGTTAAATAAAAAAGGTCTATTTAAAGACCTTCATAATCGTACTCCAGAACCAATTTTCTTCGGCTTTGATAAATGTATCCAGCAACCCATCTGATTTTTCTGCAAAGCCTTTCAATTCTTTTACCACCTTTTTAAACTCTTTGGTTTCTTCGGTGCCATCATTTTCCACAGCCGAAACATTCTTTAATGTTTTTAAGATCGGTTCCAACTCGCGTTTCCTGCGCTCTTTGGCGACTTGCCGGGCTAAAACCCAGGTATCTTTTTCAGCTCTAAAAAATTCCTTTCGTTCGCCTGGTACCGATATGCGGTAAATGATGTTCCACTCCAGCAACGCCCGGATGTTCATGTTGGCATTACCGCGCGAAATCTTCAGCTCCTCCATAATCTCTTCCGCAGAAAGCGGCTTGGCCGATACCATTAACAAAGCATGAATCTGAGCCATAACTTTATTCAAGCCCCAGCTGTAACCCAGGTTGCCCCAGGCTTGTATCAGATCAGATTTTGCTTCGCTGTATTTCATGTGTTTATAACTTATATTTTTAAGGTCATTTCGGTTGAGGTAAACCTAACGTGGCCATTCATATCCCACTCAACGATCCAAAGGTAATAATTGTTTTTAAACTTTCAGTATTTATTGAAAGTTTATTTTGTTGATACGCTGTCTGATTTTGTACTTTTATGTGGATGAGTAAGAAAACAGAATTGAAAAGACTGGATTTAATCATAATCGGGGCCGGACCGATTGGCCTTGCCTGCGCGATTGAGGCGAAGAAAGCGGGACTGCAATATTTAATAATTGAGAAGGGTTGCCTCGTTAACTCGCTCTATAATTATCCGCATAACATGACTTTCTTTTCAACCAGCGACAGATTGGAGATTGGCGAAGTTCCCTTTATATCGAACAATGCAAAACCAACCCGGCCCGAAGCATTAGAGTATTACCGCAGGGTGTGTGCCAGTTGGCAACTGCGGGTAAGACTTTATGAACCCGTAACGCAAGTAAGTAAAGAGAACGAAGATTTTTCTGTTACTACATCAAAAGACACATACAAATCAAAAGCTGTTATTCTGGCGCTTGGCTTTTATGATTTACCATATTTGCTAAATGTAGAAGGCGAAGATCTGCCTAAAGTAAAGCACTACTACGATGAACCGCATCCTTACTTTGCACAAAAGATAGCTGTAATCGGAGCTGCAAACTCTGCTGTGGATGTAGCGCTTGAAACCTGGCGCAAAGGTGCCGAAGTTACCATGATAGTGCGCAGCGCAACCTTAGGCGACAATGTAAAATACTGGGCTAAGCCCGATATTGAAAACAGAATTAAAGAGGGCTCTATAAAAGCGTACTTTAATGCATCCGTAAAACAGATTACGCCCAACTCCATCGAAATACAAACAGATGGAGAGATAGTTACACTTGAAAATGATTTTGTGCTGGCCATGACGGGCTACCAACCGCCATTTGATTTTATGAAAGCAGTTGGAGTTTCTTTTAAGCAAGACGAAGCCCACACTCCGGTTTATAACACCGAAACAATGGAAAGCAATGTGCCGTGATTGTATTTGGCAGGTGTAGTGGTGGGCGGTTTACAAACCAACAAATGGTTTATTGAAAACTCGCGGGTGCATGCGCAACTGATTGTAAGGCATCTAATGCAAATCAGATAGCACGGGCCTTTACTGTTAAATGAAAAGTTACCGTTACACTACAAGCCAAAGGTGTGCGGGTTAAATCCCCAAAAAGTTTTAACTGATCACGGCCACTTCCCCTAAGGCGAGTTTCCAGATCATTTACACCGGGCGAGTTGAGGCTAAGCTCGCCAGAACTTCCGCTACTCAAGGCAATTGATTTAGCAGCAACAATATCTAACCCCGATGATGTTTCGATAGAAGCATTATTTAAACTGATGTCTTGAAAGGTAGCGTTTGAGATAGTGTATTCGATGTGATTAAGTTCTACTTCTTCAAGTCTGTTCAAGTAGTCCTGCAAGTCAGGGTTTTGTGAGATATCGATTGTAGCGGTTACATCATAATCAATTCCATTACTGTTTGTAGTTGTTTCATTAACTAAAAACACAACAGGTTGCGAAACGTCAAACGAAATTGTATCCAGATCTTCGCAGGAGATGAAAAGACTTAGCGTTGCGAAACCAAGAATAGAAAAAAGACGAAGCAGAATTTTAGATGCCAACATAAAGCAAAAATACAAAAGACCCGCAACATCGGGTCTTTTGTAGTAATGTTAGTTCAGTTTTGATTTAGAGGGCATCGGCAGTTACCGAGATATAAAACCTTAAACGGATATTGAAAAAAACAGTTGATGTTGAGAATTGGCCATTCATCATAATGGTTTCCTGTTTATCTTCCAGTAGTCGGCTTGCCAAATCATTGAAGCCGTCAATGTTGGCTGGAAGATCAGTTTCTGGAGTATTTGCAACACTACTAAGAACTTCACCCGTTGCGGCTATGGAAACAGATCCATCAAATGTGGTTCCATCAGAAGTTGAATTGGTGATAGTATAGGTAATCCGATTGATTTTAAATTCTTTTATCTTATCGGCATATTCAGCAATATCTGGATCAGAGGAGGCATTTAATACTTGCTCGGCTGTATATCCTCCTTCCATATTAGGCGTAACATTTACAACAAAATCAAGAGGCACGTCAACATCAAATGTTACATCGTCAGCCTTATCAAAAAGTTCGCATGACGTAAAGGTGCTTAAAGCGAGCAACAGTAAAAAAGAAAATAGGTGTTTGATTTTCATAATCGTTTTTTTAGGTTGGTGTTTATTCAAATTTAATCAAAATGGTAATCGGGTTAAACTAAATTTCTCCGCGTAGCGATTTAGAAATAACTTCGGCCTTGCCATGCACATGCAGTTTACGGTAGATGCTTTTAATGTCAAATCGCACCGTTTCAATAGAAATATTTAGTCTGTCGGCAATCAGTTTGTAACTTAATCCATCTACAAGACCTACCACAATTTCTTTTTCTTTGGAAGAAAGTGGCGATGTTACTTCGCGTTTACCGCGTGGGGCAAAGAACTCAATTACTT
>DPSB01000146.1:0-2397 GCA_003537495.1 Cytophagales bacterium
TGGACTATTAAGCGAATTGCTACTTATGGTGGTATTGCCCTGTTTGTGGGGTTTGTAGTTTATATGTTGTTTTTTACTGATCGCAGATCAACTTTTAAAACAGACAAAGACAAACTCACCATCTCAACAGTTCAACGGGGTGAGTTTAAAGAGTTTATTCCGCAAACCGGTACCGTTGAGCCGGCCCGCACCGTTTACTTAGATGCCATTGAAGGAGGTAATATTAAAAATATCGTAAGCGAAAGTGGTAAGATGCTGAAGAAGGGTGATGTGATTCTGGAGCTTACCAACCTTAACCGCGAGTTAACAGTTTTGCAACAAGAAGCATCCTTCAATGAAAGTATTAACCGGGCCCGCGAAACCAAACTGGTAATTATGCGAAATGACCTGGAGCAGCGCCAACTGTTAGCCACCATTCAGAATCAATTGGATATTCTTGGGCCGCAGTACGAACGGCAAAAACAACTATTTGAAAAACGCTTAATTGCCAAACAGGAATTTGAACAAACAGAAGCTAATTTCAAATTTAATAAAGATCGGTACCGTATTGCACATGAGGTTTACAGAGCCGATTCAGTCGATCGCATCAGGCAATTGAAATTTACGGCAGAGAGTGAACAGAAAATGATGATTAGTTTGAATAACCTTTCCAAAATTCTGGACAACCTTGAGATCAAAGCACCTATCGATGGACAACTTTCTACCCCACATTGGGAGATAGGACAGGCAGTAACACAAGGCCAGCGATTAGGACAGGTAGATATTGTAGGTAGCTTTAAAGTACGTGTGCCGATTGATGAATTGTACCTGCCAAAAATTTCGGTAGGCCTGCCAGCCTCAACCAGTTTTGCCAACAAAGATTATATGCTTGCCATTACGTACATCTATCCTACAATTCAAAATGGAAGGTTTGAGGTGGACATGGAATTTCAAGGCGAAACGCCACAAGGAATACGCAGAGGACAATCGTTGCGTATGCGCATTGAGTTAGGCCAGGCTTCGGAAGAATTGATTTTACCGGTGGGCGGATTTTATAAAGATACCGGTGGTAACTGGGTGTTCGTGTTGGAGAGCGATAATAAAGCTGTGCGCAGAAATATTAAGCTGGGCCGCAAGAACAGCGAACACTTTGAAGTGCTGGAAGGCTTGCAGCCGGGCGACCGTGTAATTACCTCTTCGTACGAGAATTTTGGAAACAACGAAGTATTAATCTTAAACTAGATGCAACTATTTAAGATAGTTGGCGTCTAATAGAATGATTTTGTAGAAAGAGTAACTTTTTAAAAAATAGCCAGTATTCAATAAAACTAATCCCATAAGCACATCATCTAACACTTAACCCGAACGTCATGATCAAATTAAAAAACTTAGAGAAGGTTTATACCACCGAAGAAGTAGAAACCACTGCCCTCAATAACATTAACCTGGAAATTAAAGACGGTGAGTTTGTGGCTATCATGGGGCCGTCTGGTTGTGGTAAGTCAACCTTACTTAATATTTTAGGTTTGCTCGATAACCCAACCGGTGGCGAATATCACTTTGGCGAAAACGAAGTTGCCAAATATTCAGAACGCCAGCGTGCACAATTGCGTAAAGGCTCTATAGGGTTTGTATTTCAAAGCTTTAACCTGATTGATGAATTAACGGTATTTGAAAATGTTGAATTACCATTATTGTATTTGAAAGTTCCGTCTGACGAGCGTAAGAAAAGAGTAGAAGAAGTGTTGGAGCGCATGAACATTATGCACCGTAGAAACCACTTTCCGCAACAACTTTCGGGTGGTCAGCAACAACGGGTAGCTATTTCGCGTGCCATTGTAGCTAAACCAAAAGTAATTCTTGCCGATGAACCTACTGGTAATTTGGATTCGGCAAATGGCGAGGAAGTAATGAAACTACTTTCGCAATTGAATGAAGAGGGTACTACCGTTATCATGGTAACTCACTCACCTTACGATGCCAACTATGCACATCGTATTATAAATCTGTTTGATGGTAAAGTCGTAACTGAAAACATCAAAGAGCAATTTCATATTTAAAAATTGATTTAAGATTTCAAGGAACACGCTTCCTTGATTCGTTCTTCATAGTTTAGGTTTAGGTTAAGATAAAGCCTGTTCCCCACGGAATGGGCTTTATTGTTTTCGTACAGGGCTGTACATTTTTGAACAAACGTACTTCTTTCGAACGTTTAATACGCTTTGAATTTCTGTTTTTTCCCCATGGCACATTTGTTGAGTTCGGTGTGCAACCTCAATACAAACACATTGTCTTTGTCCCATAAATCTCATCACGTATGATTAAGAATTACCTGCTTATAACGCTGCGTAACCTCGCCAAGAATAAACTTTTCATTTTCATTAATGTATTTGGCATGGGCATAGCCGTGGCCTGTTG
>DPSB01000146.1:2683-3010 GCA_003537495.1 Cytophagales bacterium
TGGGCATAGCCGTGGCCTGTTGTGTGGTGGCGTATCTAAACTGGGAGTTTGCTGCTAATTGGGATAAAGACCAATTGAACGGCAAACAAATTTACCGGGTACAGTTTCATCGTAATTTTCAAGATAACCATGAGCGTTACGGAACAGCACCCATGGCACTGGCCGGCCATGTAAAGCAAAATTTCAAAGGTGTTTCTGAAGTAGTACGATACCAAACTTCTTATAGTGACATCCGCATTGGCGATGAAGTATTTGGTACACGAATGATTTTTGCCGACTCCGCCTATTTTAAAGTTTTTACTTATAAACTGAAGTACGGCACCTTCG
>DPSB01000256.1 GCA_003537495.1 Cytophagales bacterium
CAGAATAAATAAACTAATTTTTTTAGCTTTATTTCTTGGTAATCTTAGTTGAGTCATGTTATTTAGCTAAAATTATTAGCCAATGAGCGATTTCAAGCTAAAAATAGAGACTAAGAAACTGCAATCAGGTAGGTTTCAGGTCAATTTCAGCACCGGGAGCGATGGTGGTTATTATGGCTATCTGTTGGCCGAACCTCAGACTGCCGTGAGTGAGATACTTTCTAAAATCAACCGGCACATTGCCGCTTTCGATAACTCCGAAAGATATTTTCAACGCAATCTATTTTCACTAGGCAATAGGAAGGCAAATTCAGGTCGCATTTTAATCTTTAAACGATAAGTATATGGTTAAACTGAATGAAAACATTCGCATTCTGCGCAGGCGGTTGTCGCTTACGCAAGATCAGTTTGCACAAAAGCTCGGCATTAAACGCTCGCTGGTAGGCGCGTATGAGGAGGGGCGGGCAGAGCCAAGATTGGAGCTTATGCAAAAGATGGCCGAGATTTTTTCTATGTCGGTTGATCAACTGATTGGACAGGATTTTTCGGCTGGAGCCGAACCTGTAGTAAAGTCGTACGAGCGGGGTAAGGATGTTTTGGTAGTGACAGTTGATGCAGAACAGAAACATAATATCGAATTTGTACCTATGAAGGCTGCAGCCGGATACTTAAATGGCTATGCAGATATGGAGTATGTGAAAGAACTTCCGCTTTTCAGCTTGCCGAATTTGAAACAAGGAACTTATCGCGCCTTTGAAATCAGTGGCGATTCTATGCTACCGTTGATGCCCGGTTCCATTGTAGTTGGCGAGTATGTGGAAAACCTGAAGCATATTAAGAATGGCAAGACTTATATTCTTGTAACCGAACGCGAAGGGATTGTGTACAAACGTGTATTCAATTACTTGGATGAGAATGGTAGTCTGTTTCTGGTTTCAGACAACCGACAGTATGCTCCCTATCAATTACGCGGTGAAGATGTATTGGAGGCGTGGGCGGCAAAGGCCTATATCAGTGTACAGTTTCCGGATGTAGCCGAAAAACAAGAAGTAACAGTAGATCAACTAGCCAGTGTTATGCTTGATCTGCAAAAAGAAATCCTCGATCTAAAAACAAAGAAATAAAACTTAGCGGTTTACTTTGCCCGTCCTTTCTTCTTGATTTGAATAGAAGAAAGGCGGGTGGAAGGTTTTTGGGATGCTGGTTGCTGGTTACTGGATTCTGACTGCTTGTTTTAAGACGGTAACGGATTACTTATTACCAATCAACAGAATTGTTTCAGGTCGGTTGATTTTACCAGAGTTTGTATACACAAACTTCTCAAGGCAATAAATAGCTTTTGGATTTTCGTAGCGCGAAAGTGTGTGACTCAAGTTTTGTCTGAGTGATTCCGTTTGTTCTTTGGTAAGAATTCCTTCCACAACCAAGGTTACAGTTTCACCTAATTGTGCGTTGGGTAATCCGGTTATAAAAAATCTGTTTAGCAGATTAAGTTTATTAAAAATGGTAGCTACTACGGCTTCTACTTTTTCAGGAATAATTTTTACACCGCCACTGTTAATCACACCATCAATTCTTCCCAGCCACAGAAATTGATTTTTACTTATTAGTTCAACCAGATCGTTGGTGATGATAACTTCATTTCCCAAATGGATTGCCTTAACGGTAAGACAACCGCGCACATCTGTTCCAACATCAAAACCAGGCAGAACCTGAAACGTATTATCTGTAGCCTCATTTATTTTTTGTAGTGCGATATGGGTGAGGGTTTCCGTCATGCCGTAGGTTGCATACATGTTATTGGTGAAATATTGCAAAGCAACTTTGGTTTGTTCTGATAACGGTGCCCCACCAATAATTAAATTCTTTATGGTATTTAATTTTTCGTGTTGCGGTGATTTTAAGATTGCCTCAATCTGATAGGGGACAAACGCAGCAAAGTCAACCTGGATAGCGGGATCAAGCGCTTGTAATGGATTTGCTTCTGGCGGAGTAACTACGATATTCATCTCAACTTCCATTGCGCGACCCAACATCATCAAACCAGCACTGTATTTTGTGTCCAGACAAACTAATGCAGTTTGATTAGCTTCAAGTTTTAAGAAGCGGGCAGTTATGTTCGCACTGGCAATTAATTGCTGTCGCTTGGCGTTAATGCGTTTTGGAATTCCGGTTGAACCTGAAGTTTGAAGTTCAAAATTAGTTTTACCGTTCAACCAGGCATTGCAAAAATCTGTTGGTATAGATTTTTCGTAGTGCCCTTTTTGAAGTTGATCAAAAGAATACGTCTTACCGTTTTCAAATAGCCAGACCATTAAGGAAACTTAGGAAACTTAGAAAAGTCGGGTTCACGTTTTTCCAGAAATGCATTTTTACCTTCTTTGGCTTCATCACTCAGATAATAGAGTAGCGTGGCATTACCAGCCAGTTCCTGAATACCAGCTTGCCCATCAAGCTCGGCATTAAATGCACACTTGAGCATGCGAATGGCCAACGGGCTTTTCTTTAAGATTTTCTTTGCCCACTCCACATAGGTTTCTTCCAGCTTATCTAATGGTACCACTTTATTAACTAATCCCATGTCAATAGCTTCCTGTGCATCGTATTGATCGCATAAGTACCAGATCTCGCGTGCTTTCTTCTGGCCAACAATACGTGCCAGATAGGAAGCACCAAAGCCGCCATCAAAACTTCCTACTTTCGGGCCGGTCTGCCCGAAACGCGCATTCTCAGCAGCAATAGTCAGATCGCATACCAC
>DPSB01000255.1:0-3773 GCA_003537495.1 Cytophagales bacterium
TGAGAATGAAAAGGAATTTTACAGGGAGAAAATCAGCGAGGTAGAGAAGGACCGCAAAGAATTGCTCACCAACAAAGAGCTGCTCGAAAAATTTGCTCGCGAAAAGTATCTGATGAAAAAAGAAAAGGAAGATATATTTATTGTTCAGGAAGAGTAAACTAAACGTTGCAAGTATGAAAAGTGTGGTGGGTGTAATTTTAATATTCTTGTCTGTACAAACATGGGCACAGCGTGAAGTGGATGCAAATTCGGGGTGGGGTTTAAAAGATAGAATCTATACAGGCGGTGGTCTTGCCTTTAATGGGGGGGCTGATGCATTTGGGAACCGATACTTTTATTTTGCGGTTAACCCGATTGTGGGCTACATGGTTACGCCTCAGTTTTCTGTTGGTACTGGAGTTACCTGGCAAAGACTTGCCTATACGCAGCCATTTAAATTCAATATTGATCAGTATGGAGTGAGTCCTTTTATGCGGTATAACTTTGATCAGCTTTTTGCTTATGGTGAGTACAACCTGATCAATACGCCAACCTGGTCATCCGATGTGCGCAGAAATTTCGATCGACTTTTATTAGGATTGGGATACACACAGCCGATAGGTTCTCGCAGTGCTATTAACCTGATGGCGTTGTATGATGTGATTTACGATCCTCAGGAAGGCGCCTTTGCCTCACCCTGGGTATTCCGGGTTTTCTTTACGCTTTAAAACACAAGCAATCCATTTAAATCCACCCCTACCACAGGTTTTTACCTTCTGTCCATTTTTAGGTTCGGATCAGATTTCTATCTCGTATTTTCACCGTTCACAAATGTGAAATATTAATTTAACTATTGCATGAAATCACTTTTAACCCTGCTTGCGGCAATCGCCTTTTCGGTTGGATGCTTCAGCCAATCCGCAACCGATGAAGCACTTATCAAAAAAGCTAAAGCTATTCACGATCGTGTTATCACGCTCGATACACACGATGATATTGATGTGTCGAACTTCACTACTTCGGTGAACTACACGCAAAGGCTCAATACACAGGTTAACCTTCCTAAAATGAATGAGGGTGGCTTAGATGTATCGTGGTTGATTGTGTACACTGGCCAGGGCGAACTAACCGCAGACGGGTATGCGAAAGCGTATGCCAATGCTGATGCAAAGTTCAATGCCATCCATAAGTTATGTAAGGAAATTGCACCCGATAAAATTGAACTCGCCCTTACATCGGCTGATGTGCGTAGAATTGTAAAGGCTGGTAAGAAAGTGGCAATGATTGGTGTAGAAAATGGTTACCCGATTGGAACCGACATCACCAAAGTAAAAGAATTTTATGATCGCGGAGCACGCTACATGTCGTTGGCGCATAATGGCCACAGCCAGTTGGCTGATTCCAATACAGGCGAGCGTGATGACGTTTGGTTACACAATGGACTGAGTCCGCTGGGGCGTGAAGTCATTAAAGAGATGAACAAGTGGGGAATTATGGTTGACCTATCGCATCCGTCTAAAGCTGCGAACATTGAAGCTATTAAATTATCGAAAGCCCCGGTAATTGCGTCACATTCTTCGGCCCGCGCATTAAATGATGTAAGTCGTAATCTTGGTGATGAACAATTGGAATTGATTAAAGCCAATAAAGGTGTGGTGCAAGCCGTAGCGTTTAAGAGTTATGTCAACTCAAAAAAGAATGAAGCAAACGCGGCCAAAGTAAATGAGATTGTGAAGGCGGTAGCTGCTGCAGAAGGATTCACTGTTCTGGAACGCGGAGCCATGCGCGACTTATCAGCAGAAGAGCGTCAAAACTATTTTAAAAAGTATGCCGAGATAACAGCCAAAGCAAAGCCTCGCATTGAAAAAGAAGTGAACCCGGTAGCGCCACCGGTTAATGTATCTGACTTTGTAGATCATATCGATTACCTTGTAAAAAAGATAGGAATCGATCACGTAGGCATCAGTTCCGATTTTGATGGTGGCGGAGGTATTGATGGTTGGAATGATGCTTCTGAAACATTTAATGTAACATTAGAACTGGTAAAGCGCGGTTATACAGAAGCCCAGATCAGCAAACTGTGGAGTGGAAATTTATTGCGGGTACTGGATGAAGTGCAAGCAGTAGCCAAAAAAATACAGGCTGGTAAGTTGTAAGACTTATCTAAGAGTTCTTAATAGAAAGGATGGTGTTAGCTATCCTTTTTTTATTGCGTTGTTTTTGTTGCCTAGGTTCGTGTCTTCACGAACCTAGCTTTAAAGTTGTATCTTTAATTATGAACAAAGACACAGATGTTCCCAAACGAATTTCTTATATAGATAAGGGAGAACTGTACTTTTGGACAGCATCGATTAATAAATGGCAGAACTTGTTAGAAAAAGATGTTTTTAAGGAGAAAATTATAGGCTCACTCGAATATTTGAGTCAAGCTGGTAAGATAGATGTATTTGCATTTGTGATTATGCCTAATCATATCCATCTTATTTGGAGGATAAATGAAGATAATGGTAAAGAAAGTTCGCAAGGTTCGTTCTTAAAATATACTGCCCATGAGTTTAAGAAAATCCTTCCGCAGGATGAGTTAGAAAACTATGCAGTTGAAGCCTCCAACAAGAGATATGAATTCTGGCAGCGCGATCCGCTCGCTGTTCACTTATACTCGAAATCAGTCGCGTATCAGAAGTTAGATTATCTTCATGGAAATCCTGTTTCAAGAAAGTGGAGGTTAGTTGACAATACATGTGGGTACAAATTTTCAACTGCTCGATTTTACGAACTTGGTGAGAAAGATTTTTCCTTTGTGAAGGACTTGAGAGAAGAGTTTTAATCGTTTGGTTTGAGGTTCGTGAAGACACGAACCTTGGCGGTGAGAATCTCTGATGAAGGATAGTGAGAGCCAATCCTTTTTTTATTGTGTTGTTTCTGTTGCCGTTGCTGTGGTTCGTGTCTTCACGAACCACGAAAAAATCATTTTCCAACCCGTGTCGATTGAAGCACGGCAAGTTTCCATTGCTTTCTTTCGCGAAGTAAAATCACCGTTTCGTTCCAGTTTACTACACGCTCATTGCCATTGCTGGTTATGGTTGAGGTTAGATTATAAGTGGCCCAGGCTACATCGCCTTTTATAGTTGTATTGATGAATTCAAACTTGTTGGTGCGTTTAAAATCCGTAGCTGTATTTTTTATAATCGCGCGATGAATAAGCGTATCAATAGTCCAACTTTCGCCATATTCGTAAAACCGTACATCGGTAGTGCAGTTATTTCTTAAGCTTACAGAATCACGATTAGATAATGCTTCAAAAACGGTGATTATAGTATGCTGCACTTCTTGCTGGCTTTTAGAGGGGGCTTGTTGTGCAAGTGCTACAAAGCTTAGCAACGTGCAATATGGAATCAATAGGGATTTCATCTTAGTGGGGTTAAAAGCACTTCACTTTTTGTCGTCACTGACCGATGAAGCATGAAGATGAGCAATTTTCCAATTGCGTTTTTCTTTTACCATGACCAACGTACGTCTTGATAACGCACTTATTCCGTCTCCCAGATGAAATGTAACAATCGCAGTTTGCTGGTAGAGTTGGATGTAAATATCCTTTGGACTTATTTGTAGTTTTCTGGTATTACTTACGTCTCCAAACTCAGGAAAAATTGTCAACCAACTTGTTTCAATTTCTTGTCTGCCTTGTATTCGCCTCGCTTGATTCCAAAAAGGATAAAAAATGGTGGCATCATCAGTGAATGATTCTTTAAATGCTGACCAATTAAAACTATTAAATGCTGTCACAAAATTAT
>DPSB01000255.1:4026-4317 GCA_003537495.1 Cytophagales bacterium
AATGCTGTCACAAACTTATTAACAGATTTTATAACAGCTATTGAATCTTTATTCTGAGCACTTAAGCTAAAGTTGATTATTGAATAAAGGACTATTAATGAAAGCCGGACTTTAGCCATGGAATTTGTTTTGGTATTTATTTCTCGGACAACTGTGATATATAGTCGACAATCAAAACTCCACCCCCAAATTCTTCCCCACCATTCTTAAATCCTCAACTACTTTCTCCACCAACGGAATCCCTTCTTTCATTCGTATCGTTTCAAACTCCCGTTCCGGATCGCCCGGTAT
>DPSB01000569.1 GCA_003537495.1 Cytophagales bacterium
GCGATTTACCGGATGTGAAAGAAGTTTCCATCGGACTTCTGGGTGCCGATTATGAAGTTGACAACAAACTCTATCGCATCAAAAAGATTTATACGGGCGAAAACTGGAACCCCGGTATTAACGCTCCACTCCGCGGGCCGGGATTAGGTGTAAAAGAAGGTGATTACATTCTGGAAGTAAATGGAGTTGCTGTTTCCGCTTCTGAAAATATTTACAAATACTTTGAAGGCACAGCCAACCGGCAAACCAAACTTCGTGTAAATAGTAAGCCTTCATGGGATGGTTCAAAACTGGTTACCGTTGTTCCGGTTGAAAATGAAAATCAACTTCGGATGGTAAACTGGGTTGAAGGCAATCGTAAGAAAGTAGATGAACTTTCGAAAGGGCAACTGGCTTACGTATATGTGCCCAACACCGGGCAACCGGGTTACACAAGTTTCAACAGATATTACTTCGCACAGCAAGATCGCAAAGGCGCAATCATTGACGAGCGTAACAATGGTGGTGGCTCTGCGGCCGATTACATGGTAGATGTAATGGCACGACAACTACACGGCTACTTCAATAGTAAGGTTGGTGATCATAAACCTTTCCTCACCCCGAATGCCGGTATCTTCGGGCCGAAGGTGATGTTGATTAACGAACGTGCCGGTTCGGGTGGAGATTTACTTCCGTACATGTTTAACAAAATGAAAATCGGACCACTGGTGGGAACCAAAACCTGGGGCGGATTGGTAGGCACATGGGATACACCACCGTTTGTTGATGGCGGTATTATGATCGCACCCCGTGGTGGTTTTTATGATACCAATGGTAAATGGGCAGTAGAAGGTGTAGGTATCTCACCTGATATTGCTGTAGAACAAACACCAGCCGATGTAATTAAAGGTCGCGATCCACAATTGGAGCGTGCCGTAGAAGAAGCATTGAAGTTGGTGAAGACCCAAACGCTGGAGATTAAACCTGAACCTGCACCTCCAGTTATTTATAAGCGCCCGGCTAAGAAGAATTAGAATACATTGAACCACATAGGAAGATAGATTACATAGAAAAACAACCTATGAAGTCTATGTTCCTATGTGGTTATTAGTTTCCGCCAATTGCCTGCAAAGCCGCTTCCGCAGCATAACGTACTTCGGTATTGCGGGTAATGGTTAAAATGCGTGCAATGGATTTTTCCGCGGTAGCCGCATCCTTACCAATCTTACCCAGAATAGTAATCAACTGATGTTGTAAACCTCCATCCTGATCGGTGGTTTTATCTAATCGTGTGGTTAACGCTTTTACTGCTGGCTTGCCAATTTTTATCAATGCTTCTTTCGCAGCCTCCGTATCGTTACCATAATGCGGCAACACAGTCAGCATGTAGTCAATTGCTTTGGCATTAGTAGTTTTTAAATTTCCCAACACGCTTATGGCCAATGTCTGGATGTTGTTCATCGTGGTTTTATCTTCCAGACTTTTTTTGTTGAGCAGGTTTACCAATGTGCTTTCCAATTTAGCCGGGGGTGTATCCATCAAGGCCAACAACTTCATCACACGCAGTTGCTCGGCCAGATTATTACCTTTCAAAATTGCATCGGCTTCTTCCAGCGTGGGGATTACACCGGGAATAGGAACGTTGTACTTTACACAAAAGTTAATGCGATCTTCTTTCTGGCTGGGATACGGTGTAAGCAATGCATAGGCAGCAAACTTATCGCGGCAACGCTGCGCCAGAATTTTTAAATCCGCCTCCGGATAGTTTTTGCGGATTTCTTCATTGGTAGTTTCGTTGTACGTCATCTTAAAGTGCCAGGCAAAATCATAAAGCTGTTCGTGTGCTTTAGGATATTCGTTGGCATTTACAAACGTGGCCAACCAACCGATCAATTCTGTTTTGCGTTGCGGGTTGGTTTCTTCCTTGTACATGGAACTGAGTTCGCTAAACAACGTGGCTTTCAGTTTCTCATCGGGCACAAGCCGTGGTGAATAAGTTTCATACACAAATTGCCGTAGCGGTTGATTTTTGGAAAGCCCTTCCATCATCTCTACATAAGCAACCTCAATAGTTAGTGCGCGTGGTAACCCCAGCTTATTCTGCGCGGCCAGATCAAAATATTGTTTGATTCTGTTTTTCTGTTCGGCATCTGCTGTAGTAGCATTGCCAATTAATTGGGTTGCATAATTAGATAAGTAATAGTTGCCCACTTTGCCCATTGCTGCAAAGCCCGACTTCCACTCACGGGCATCTACCTGATTATCTTTGGCGAGATAGCGCACAATTTCGTAAGCGCGATCATCGCCCGCAGGGTAGGCAATGGTATCTAATGTAGCGAGCAGAAAATTTTTGTACGGTTCCGGGTCAAGTTTAAATCGCGTAAACGCATACATTACATCGTAATGCAATTTGCCACACACATTATCAAAGGGAGTTTTGATTGCATCGTTCACCACTGCCGAGATTTTTTCCGGTGTCGATAAATCATTCAGATGCGGACGAAAGGCTTCTGCTTTTTCCTTGCAGATTTCGGCTTGTGTTTTAGTGGGTGCAGTAGTGCCACCATTAAAAGTAATCTGCACCGTGTTAGCATTGTTTTTATTTTTCTCAACAGGCTCCATCACGGCATCGGGCTGCGTAAACAACGTGGCCATGTTCTTATTCATCTTAATGCGCCCCACATAACTCATGGTTATTTCACCACTGGTTACATCAATAATGCGCGCACTCACTTCAATGTACGATTTCAGTTTGGTGTACGTGCCCGACAAAATTCCATCAATGGGTGCCAGTTGGCCGATCTTCAAAGCTGCAGCCGGCTTCATTAAATCAGTAAGAATAAATTCATGCTCTTTCAAAATCGCATCCATGCGCGTGCGCTCAAACAACTTCAGTTTGTCGGGATGGCCCGAGATAGAACCGATAATCGTTTCCGTTAAGTATTCACCAAATGCTTTGCTTTGCTGCGAAGAAGGTGTAGCCGTAAACGGAACCACCGCCAGACTTTGCGGTAGCTTAGGTGCCGGGGCTGCAATAATTTTTGCAGCCAGTTCTTGTGTTACCGCGGGGTAGCTTTTTGGTTTTTGGGCTTGCGCCTGAAGGGCAATTGCGATTACGGTAAGCGCTGTTAGTAAACTTCGTATCATAAATTTAAAATTAAGCTTTAAGTTTTATGCCTGAAAGTTTAAAACCGCGCGCTTTTTACTTTTTTGGTCATGTATACCTGCTTTACATGAGCCCCACATCATGTATAAAATTTTACATTATCTATACATGATAAGCAACCGTTTTCTATGGGTTTTGCTACCTTTAATGGTATAAATTAAA
>DPSB01000403.1 GCA_003537495.1 Cytophagales bacterium
AATATCAATCAATCGTGACAATCACTTTTAATTCAATAGCTATCGGAGTAGGCAGGCTTTTGACTTCTACTGTTGTACGGCATGCCTGAACCGAAGTAAAGTAGTCTGCATATATTTTATTATAAGCAGGAAAATCCTTTTTCATGTTCGTCAAAAAAACCGTTACATCAATAATCTTATCCCAGCTGCTGCCACTGGCTTCCAAAACTGCTTTTACATTGGCAAATACAGAATGACATTCGGCCTCAATGTCATACGATTTTATCTTTCCTTTTTTACTCAGCACAAGCCCCGGAATTGAGTTGTCTTTGGGATTTCTCGGCCCGATGCCGGATAAAAAAAGAAGATTACCTACTTTTCTTGCATGCGGATAGGCACCAAGTGGTGTGGATGCTTTATTAGTATTGATAATCTCAGTCATATTCTATTTTGAATGTCAAATGTTGAATGCTAAATGATATAATTCAAAATTTATCATTCAACATTCATCATAGCTGTACACAAACATTTTTCGTCTCTGTAAAAAACCGCAACGCTTCCCAACCACCTTCTCTTCCTACACCACTGTTTTTCATTCCTCCAAACGGTGTCCGCAGGTCACGAAGCAGCCAGCAGTTGATCCAGATGATACCGCTTTCCACTTTTGCCGCCACCCTGTTTGCTTTGGAAATATCCTGTGTCCATACCGTTGCCGCTAATCCATATTGTGTGGCATTGGCCAGTCGCAGGGCTTCTTCTTCGGTTTTGAAAGATTGCAATGTTACTACCGGGCCAAAAATTTCTTCCTGGTTTGTACGGCAGGTGTATGATAACCCCGTAATGATAGTAGGCTCAATAAAATAACCAGCAGCACATCTACCCGAAAGCTTCACTTGTTTACCACCCTGAATAATGGTACCGCCTTCTTTTTTTGCAAGCTCAATGTACGATAACACTTTATTCAGATGAGCTGCTGATGCAATGGCACCGAGGTTTGTTTTTTCGTCAAGCGGATCGCCCACTACCAACGCTTGTGTTCGGACTTTAAAAGCGGCAACAAACTTTTCATACAGCGGGCGCTCTACAACAATACGCGAACCACACAAACAGATTTCACCTTGGTTGGAAAACGAAGACTGAATACTGGTGGCAACTGCTTTTTCAAAATCGCAATCCGCAAAAATGATATTGGGATTTTTTCCACCCAGTTCCAGCGAAAGCTTTTTAAACATCGGGCCGGCAGTAGCTGCAATTATCTTTCCGGTGGCCGTTCCACCAGTAAACGAGATAGCTTTGATTTCAGGATGTTCCACAATGGCTTGCCCTGCTTTCGCACCAACGCCATGCACAATGTTCAACACACCTGCCGGTAACCCAGCTTCGATGCACAACTTCGAAAACAGATAGGCCGTCATGGG
Source organism: Cytophagales bacterium (assembly GCA_003537495.1). Lineage (GTDB taxonomy): Bacteria > Bacteroidota > Bacteroidia > Cytophagales > Cyclobacteriaceae > ELB16-189. The sequence continues at coordinate 1,398 of DPSB01000403.1, forward strand.
TGTAATCTCGGAAGGCTTGGCCACTACGGTACAACCTGCAGCAAGTGCGGGCGCAATTTTCCAGGTAAACAAATACAAGGGCAAGTTCCAGGGCGAGATACAACCTACTACTCCAACAGGTGTATGTTGTGTATAATTTATTGCTTCCTGATTGGTGAAGTACGCTTCGCTGCTTTCGTGAAGAATGGCTGTAGCATAAAACCGAATGTTGGCTGCAGCACGGGGTATATCCAATGCTTTTGCCAATGCAACTGGTTTACCCTGATCGATGCTTTCCGCTAAGGCAAGTTTATCCAGATCGCGTTCAATCAACTCAGCAATTTTTATGAGAACAGTCGACCGATCGCGGGCCGGAGTAGCCGACCATTTTGGAAACGCCATCAATGCAGCTTCGGCAGCAGTAGCTAAATCGGCTTTATCCGAATCTGAAACAAGCGCATATGGCTTACCGATAGCCGGATTGATTGTATCGAAGAACTTGCCTTCAATCGGTTCGGTTAAAACCCCATTTATATAATTCAGTATCTTTTCCATGAGCCAGAATGTGGCTCAAGTTAACAGATGTTATGGAATGTTTGTGTTTTAAATAAACTGTTACTTCTTCATAATCTGAAACTCTACTCTACGATTACGTTGCCGGTTTTCTTCTGTATCGTTTGGTGCAATGGGTTTATTGGGGCCATAACCCTTTCCGGTTATACGATCTTTCTTAATGCCTTTGTTGATAAGATATTCGCGCACTGCCATCACACGATTTTCGGAAAGTTCCTGCAACGCCAGTTTGTTACCCACGTTATCGGTGTGGCCTTGTATCTCGATTTTAATGGTTGGGTTTTCTTCCAGAATCTGAGCCAGGCGATCGAGTTCAGGAAATGATTGCGATTTCAAGATTGGTTTACCTTGCTCGAAGAATACGTTGTTCAATAAAATACTTTCACCTTCTTCAATAGGCATCAGAAATAAATCCTTCTTCACTTCGGTGTATTCGGTGATAGGCGCTAACTCCATGTTTTCGTTTACTGAAAGAAAACCTTTTGCTTCAGCACGAATACCATAGTGCTTACCATCGGGTAACGTAATACGATATGCACCGGTGGACGGATCGGAAATTGCTTCCCCTGCTTCGTCTTTGGTAGCCAGATCTTCAAAAATAATATCGGCCTTTACAGGTTCTTTTGTTTTTGCATTTAGCGTGTGGCCCAGCACCAACAAAACCGGATCGGGTTTAATGGCTTGCGGAAGTTTTATCCGTACAAGATCAGCCTTGCCAGTTTGGTTAGCAGAACTACTCATGTACGCATAATCGGCTGAAGCGGGAATGGTGTAGTAAGCATCGAATGATGGCGTGTTGATTTCAGGACCCAGGTTTACAGGCTCTGTCCAATCCGTCCAGCTATTGCCTTTTCGTTTGCTCATAAAAATATCGGCACCGCCATAACCAGGATGACCTTCTGATGCAAAATAAAGTGTGCGCCCATCAGCGGCCAGAAAAGGGGAAAGTTCGTTTACTCCTGTATTGATCTTCTTACCAAGATTAATAGGCTTAGACCAAACTCCATTTTTATCCTGAACGGTTACATAGATATCTTTATCTTCTGATTTTTGTTGTGCATTGTACTCCACATTGTCAGGAAGCTTAACAGCAAACACAATGGCTTTACCATCGGCCGAAAGTGCACCTTCCATGTGATTAGCTTCGTTCTTAAATTTTACGTTCAACCATTCAGGCTCAGACCACCCGGTTGCTGTTTTTTTCCGAACTTGAAAACCTTCTGTTTTACAAAACAACATCATATTATTATCGGCACTGATAGCGGCCAGATTATTGGTTCTGCTGGTATTAATCTCACTACCCAGCTTATAACTTTTTTTCCAGATTAGGCCATCGGCCGATGTGGTCATCCAGATATCAGATGTTTCTTCATCGGGCTTGGTTTGTGTGGCCGGATCATCGCGCACCGCAAAATAAATGGTGCGGCCATCTGTAGCTATCTTGGGCGAGATGTCTCCATAAGCAGTATTAACCTGAGTCCCCAGATTTTCTTTTACCAATCCGGTAGTCATCTTATCCGGAAGATTAATTTTTACATCATGCTTAAAAATAAAATCATCTACCTCCAAAACCATGTTGGTGTAGTTGGTAAAGCCTATTGCGTTACCATTTAATTTTTGAACTTCAATCTCTTTTACTTTTTTTCCATTGATGTAATACGTCCATACAGCATTTTTTTGAACTATGCGTAAGTGGTTTGACTGACCCAACGGGTTAATGTTTTTATATTTAATCCATTCGTCATTCCCCTTTGCTTTTTCAGCACCTCGTATTTTATAATACCCGTTGGTGGTAATCAGAAACTCATAATTAATGCCGGCTGGATTTTCGCCCCATACTAATCCAATACCATTATTAACACTGCCCGACTTTTGAACAAAAGTTGCTTCAATCGAAAAGTCTTTTCGTTTTTCAAAGTAGGGATAGATACGGATGACACGCCCATTCCCTTCTTGCGTGGTATTAATAATGTATTTCCCACCTTCAATGGTAAGCGTGTAATTATCACCTTTGCCCAGTGGCCACGCCCTGTAGTTGTCTGAAAAACTTTCGTTGATAAATACCGACTGCCCGCATACACAACCGGAGATAAGAAGAAGTAGCACTGTTAACCTGCTCATAAATGAAAATAAACTGAAATTAACGCTAGCAAAACTAAAAGATAAATACCGGCAGGAAGGTATTTTCTGATACGCGCTGGCACGGATTACTTTTTCACAATTTTAAACTCAACCCTGCGGTTGCGTTGGCGATTGGCTTCGGTTGTGTTGGGTACCACGGGCACACTGCCGCCATATCCTTTTCCGGTTATGCGATCTTTGTTTATTCCTTTCGATACAAGGTATTCTTTCACCGCCTTTACACGATTTTCAGAAAGTGTTTTCAGCGCATCTTTATTCCCCACGTTATCGGTATGGCCGCCCAGTTCAATTTTTACGGTGGGGTTATCTTGCATAATTTCCACCAACCGATCAAGCTCTGGAAAGGATTGTGATTTAAGTGCTGGCCGACCTTGCTCAAAGAAAACGTTATTCAGCATGATGCTTTCGCCAACTACAATCGGCATTAATAACAAATCTTTGTTTATCTCCTTGTATTCGGTAACGGATGCTAATTCAAAATTTTCATTCACCGAAAGGTAGCCCTTCGCCTCGGCCCGGATGCCGTAGTTTTTCCCTTTGGTAAGCGTAATGCGATAAGAACCCGTGTTGGGATCGGAGATAGCTTCACCTACTTCTTTGCGAACCGTTAAGTCTTCAAAAAAAATATCGGCACTGACAGGTTGTTTTGTTTTTGCATTAAGCGTGCGACCCATTAATAATACTACCGGATCGGGCTTTATGGCTTCGGGTAATTTTATGCGTACCAGATCGGAAGCACCAATCGAATTTCGATCGCTTACCATTATGGCATAATCGGCTGCAGCCGAAAGCGTATAGTAGGCATCAAAACTATTGGTGTTTATTTCCGGGCCCAGGTTTACGGGCTCTGTCCAATCCGTCCATGAGTTGCCCGTGCGCTTACTCATAAAAATATCGTAGCTGCCATAACCAGGGCGACCATTCGTTGCAAAATACAAGGTGCGACCATCAGCCGCCAGAAAAGGAGAAAGTTCATCTCCACTTGTGTTAATCTGTTTGCCCAGATTGATTGGCGCACCCCAGTTTCCTTTCTCGTCTTGCACGGTTACGTAAACATCTTTCTCACTCAAATCATTGTCAGCACTGTAAAACAAATTCTGCGCAAGCTTAGAAGTAAACACTATGGCTTTACCATCAGCAGATAAATTAGCCTCCATGGTTTTGGCTTCATTCTTAAATCGCACATTCAAGTATTCAGGTTCTGACCAACCCGCTTTGGTGCGTTTGCGGATTTGAAATCCATCTGACTTACAAAATATCAACATGTTGTTATCAGCACTTACGGCTGCCATGTTGTTGGTCTCGGCATTGTTAATGGGTGGCCCCAGGTTTTTACTTTTACTCCACGTAATACCATCGGTGCTGGTGGTGATGTAAATATCTTCGCCATCGCTTTTACCGCCAATATTTTCTGGTGAGTTTTCGCGACCAAAATAAATTGTGCGACCATCGGCAGTAATAATTGGCCCGAGGTCATCGTAAGGCGAGTTTACTTGCGGCCCCAGATTTTCTTTTACTAAGCCAGTGGCCAGGTTAGGTGGCAGGTTAATTTTCAAATCGTGGCGTAATACAAAGTTATCCACTTCCAACACCATGTTGGTGTAGGTAATAAACCCGAGGCGGGTTCCGTAAAGTGGCAGTGCTTCTGTTTCCAGCACCTCATGATTATTG
>DPSB01000598.1:0-7704 GCA_003537495.1 Cytophagales bacterium
AGGCCAGCCCATGGGTTACGAGTATGAATTGCTAAAGCAGCTCGCTAAATCTTTAAAGGTTGACCTGAAGATTCGATTGGTTACTGGAATAGAGCAGGCTATCGATCTGCTCAACAAAGGCGAAGGCGATGTGTTGGCTTTTCCGTTAACCATTACAGCCGAACGAAAACAATATGTAACGTTTACCAATCCGCACTTCGATACGCACCAGGTGTTGGTGCAAAAGAAGCCCGCCAACTGGCGCATGCAGGCCCCCGAAGTGCTGGAGAAAAAATTAATCCGTCAACCCGAGCAACTTGCTGGCCAGCAAGTTTACGTAATGAAAGGCTCTGCTTTTCGCGATAGGTTGCTGGAACTAAATACGCAACTCGCAGCTCCCATTATTATTAAAGAAGACAGCGCCACAGCCGAAACGGAATCGCTCATTCAAAAAGTGGCTACCGGAGAAATCAAGTTCACAGTAACAGATGAAGTGATTGCAAACATCAATACGCTTTATTATTCAAACCTTGACATCAATACGGTATTAAGCGAACCGCAACAAATTGCCTGGGCCGTGCGAACAAACTCACCCGAACTTCATACCGAGATCAATGCTTGGTTAGCCAAAGTAAAAAAGTCGGGCGTGTATAAAGTAATCTACGAGAAGTACTTTAAGAGTAGTCGCCTGGCGCTGGCGCGGATTAAAGACGATTATTCATCGCTGGCCGGTGGGCAACTTTCACCATTCGATGAACAACTAAAAAAAGGTGCCGAACAAATTGGGTGGGATTGGCGCCTGGTAGCCTCGGTGGTATATCAGGAATCAAATTTTAATCCACGCGTAAAATCGTGGGCCGGTGCTATCGGACTGATGCAGATAATGCCCGAAACGGGCGAGTACTTTGGAGCCAGTAATTTGTGGGATCCCTCGCAAAATATTAATGTGGGCATACGTTTCTTAAAATTTCTGGATAAGCACTGGGCAAAAACTGTAGATGATCCGGAAGAACGAATGAAGTTTGTACTGGCTTCCTACAATGTAGGACTCTCGCACGTAATTGATGCGCAGAAATTAACGCGCAAGTATGGTAAAGACCCTACGCTATGGGAAGACAATGTGGAATATTATCTATTACAAAAACGCGATCCAAAATATTTTCGCGATCCGGTTGCCGTGGTGGGTTATTGCCGATGCGATGGCCCGGTGCGTTATGTAAAAGAAGTATTGCAGCGATACGATGAATACAGACTCCGTATCGCTGCATAACTTTACTTCTTTTTCTGATCAATATCAGGAAGTTTAAATTTTTGAAGCGGGCTGGGCTGCTTCATCATCGCTTCAATATCGGCCACAGTTCTGGGTGCATAACCTGAAAGTAATTCGCAACCTTCTTTTGTAATCAGGTAATCATCTTCAATACGCACCGCAATACCCCACCATTTCGGGTCGGTTGCACTGTTATCTGGAATATAAACTCCGGGCTCAATAGTTATAGCCATATTAGGCTCAAGTACACGGTGGCCTTTGTCGTGTACATCTAACCCGATGTGATGCGATACACCATGCGGAAAGAATAAATGTTTTTCAGTTTCAGTTTTAATAATGCCTAATTCAACCAATCCTTTGTTCACTACATCGCGCGATACAACCGTAAGGTGCGACAATTCAACACCGGGCTTGCATGCTTTCATAGAAGCCTCTTGCGCGCGAAGTACTAACTCATAAATTTGTTTTTGCTCTGGCGAAAACTTTCCATTTACCGGAATGGTGCGGGTAATGTCGGCTGTGTAGCCATGAAACTCCGCTCCCAGATCCATCAAAATCAATTCTTTGTTATCCAGAGAAGGTTTATAATTATCAGTATAGTGAAGAATACAACCGTTGTGGCCACCACCTACAATGGAAGGATAGCCTAAGTCTTCCGCCTGGTATTTTTTAAATACATATTCATGAATGCCCTGGATCTCGCGCTCGCTCATGCCGGGTTCAATGGCTTTCATTACTTCTACTTGCCCCACGCACGAAATCATAACCGCTTTGCGCAGCAGTTCTATTTCTTCTGTTGTTTTAACGCCCCGCAGGCTGGCCATCAGCGAATGTAATCCGCGCATGTTCAGATTATTTTTAGGTTGTTCTTTCGCAACGGCAAGACTGTTGTCCTTCTTTGGGTAATTCACTTTTTCTTTGAATTGTTCAATCAGGCTATACAAGTCGGTTGAGTCGCGCGGATTGTCGCGCACATCATTTTGAAAATCGTAAAATAGAATTTCTGAAAACTTAGAAAACTCCACATTGTACTTCTTAAACTGACTTCCATTAAAAGCTTGTTCAAAACCTAACAAATTTTTTGTGCCTTCAGCGCCAATTCTACGCCCCGTCCACATCTCGCGCATGGCATTACGCTCTTGCACAAAAATTATTTCGTTGTAAACTGTTCCGTTGGCTGCTGATTGATTGTCTTTGAAGATCAGCAGTACCGCTTCGGGTTCGCGATAGCCGGTTAGGTAAAAAAAGTCAGGATCCTGATGGTAAACATAATCCACATCGTTAGACCGGTTACGCACGGCATTGGCAAAAAATACGGCTACTGAGTTTGCGGGCATGCTTGCGCGCAACTTTTGCCTGCGTTCTTTGTGCCACTCTTTGCTCAGAAAATCGTTGGGTAAATCGGGACTTTGGCCAAAGGAGTTATAAAAGGTGAATACTAAAATTGTAAAGATCTTTAAAAGGTGCTTCATATAGGTAGAATTTCGACTTCAAAATACCTAAAAGAAACATACCCGGAAGTATGTTGTGATAACTGGCTAATGATATTAGCAAGTGGTGTGATTCACTCGTTTCTTAATGTATTAATTGGATTTTCTTTCACCACACGGTACAACTGCGAAGCTACTGTGCCCAGTACCGAAGCCACCATCAGCGTAAGCGTAACCAGCACGGGCCATGAGGGCAATGGCATGGGGTCAGGATAAACGGCAGCATGAAGTTGTGCCATAAAGTAATAGCCAATGAGGGAGCCGATCGCAAAGGCAATCAAGACAACGAGTAAATACTCCTGGCTCATTAACCTGAAGATGGTGGTAAGCTGTGCGCCAAATATTTTTCTAATACTGAATTCTTTTAACCTGCGCGAGAGGTTGAACGAAACAAGACCGAACAAGCCCATGCATGCCAATGCCAGTGCTACCATCGAAATAAAATACATGATCTTACTGTCCGACTGCGTGCCACGATAAAAGCTTCCGAATACTTCTTGCTGGTTTTGACCAAGATAGGCATCATCGGGTGCGACTGATGACCAGACATTTTTTACAAGTGCCACGACATTTTCGATTTCTCCCGGCTTGCTCTTTACAACAAAATAGGAAAACTCTTCTTCGGGCACGAGGTGCAACAAAGCAGGCCCCATGTTTCGGTCGAAATCATCGTAATAAAAATCGCGAACCACACCAATCACCTCATGCTTTTTGCCGTGAAAGGTAACGTGCTGCCCGAGTGCTTCTGTCCAGCCCATCTTTTTTACAAGCGCTTCATTCACAACAATAGCCGTTTGAGCATCGGCTTCAGAAGCCGCAGTAAATAGTCTTCCTTCTTTAAGGCGAAGGTTCATGGTTTCGGCATAAGCAACACCAACTGGAAAACGCGTGGCCTGCATTTCTTTTTCACCACTTTGAATGCTGGTCAATTCATCTTCATCACCAATATGGCTTGCTGAACCAGCATAACTGGAAATGTTTTTTTGTTGTGATACAAGATTGCTTAATGCAAGATACTGTTCCTTCCCATGAATGGGGAAGTAGGCAATGTTATGATAATCGTAACCCCAGTCTTTCTTTTCGAAGTAATCGCGGTTGCTTACCGAGAGCAAAGAGAAGATAATGGTGGCAAACGAAATGGTAAACTGAAATCCCAACATGGTTTTGCTGAAAAAACTTTTGCTGCCAAATTTTTGGTTGCCTTTCAGAATGTGAATGGCATTGAACGAGGAGACATAGAGTGACGGATATGCGCCTGAGATCAATGCGATAAGGATCAGCATGCCGCCAAAGAACAGAAGCATAGTTTGTGTAGAGGAAAAAGAAAAAGGTACGGTGATGGGATATAATGCGTTGAACGCAGGAACAAGAAAGAAATAGGCGAGGGCTGTGCCGGCCATCAGTGCGAGCGAACACAACACCAGATTTTCGATCATGTATTGTAGAATTACCTGGCCTTTGCTTCCACCAATAACTTTGCGAATGCCAATTTCTTTTAAGCGTAACGAAACAGATGCAATGGATACATTCATGTAATTAAAGCTGGCGAGTAGTAGCAGAAATAATACAATCGTACTGATCACCAGAATGGTTGCCGGATGTAAATCCCACGAAAGGCAATCAACAATAGCATAGCTGTTGGCAGCAACTTGCTTTAACGGAAGCCATTCCGTTTCGCGCACCTGAAATTTTTCGTTGGCTGAATTTTGTAATGTGTGATAGGCTGGTAATGAAGGATTAAGTACAGTTGGAAGTTGCCCTTCTTTCATCACCACAAACGTAGAGCGCGACCACGTACTCCAACTGGCATATTGTTCGCCACGATAGCTTTCCCAAAACTCCATTGGAATGAGAAACGTAAACCGCATGCTCGATTCGTTTACTTTATTATCGACTACTGCGCTTACGCGGAAAACAACGGGATCGCGGTCAGAAAACTTAACTGAAAGTTCTTTACCAATGGCATTATCAGATCCAAAGTATTGTATCGCTTTCTCTTGGCTGATCACAATGTTGTATTTATCGTGGAGTGGCTGCTGTGATCCCGTTACAATTGGGAAGCTGAACACTGCAAAGAAGGTACTGTCCACACACCACAGTGTTTCATTAAAGACGTGGTCTTGAAACCGTACGCTCAGATCGCCCAGTTTTTGAATGCGCGTCATTGTTTCTACAGCACTATGTTCTGCTGCTAATGCAGGACCCAATAGATAAGGAGAGCGTGCCCACTGTTCGGTTTCATCGCCTGCTTTTACATGGCTTACGGCTAAATAGGTGCGATTTCCTTTTTCGTGGAAACTATCGAGATCGTAGAATGAATCGACCAACAAAAAGATGCTGATGCAACAGCCAATGGCCAGTGCCAACCCTGCAATATTAATGGATGAGTGCGCCAGATGACGAGTGATGTTGCGAATGCCCGATTTAAAATAACTTCTTACCATGCCTGTGGTGTTTGATGGATAATGAATTTTGTTCTTACGGATATTACGTAACTTGAAAAAGCGCAACACATTCCAAATAAATACTAAACTGGCCTTACGTTGATTTTCTTTAGCAGTGCGTTCAAACAATTCATACACATCGCCTTGAATTTCTTCCAGCAGATCGGGTCGGCAATACCACGTCAAGAATTTATCGGCCCATTTAGGAGGAGTATGTTTCATTAGGAGTGTTGAAACTGTAAGGCAATGCGTGGAATCTGATTAAACAACGTGTTGCGCATTTCATTGGCTTCTTCCAGTGCGCGTTTTCCCGCAGCCGTCAACAGAAAAATACGTTTCCTTCGGCCTCCTCGTTCTTCCGTAGGCTCACTCATTTTTGACTTGAGAAGTCCTTTTTCTTCCAGTCGCGTGAGCACGGCATGCACTGCGCTAATGTTTAGACTGCGGTTGGTTTGTTTTTCAATTTCATCCATCACGCCTACTCCGTAGGCTTCGGGATATAGAATTCCTACTGTGAGCAACACCAGCTCTTCCAGTTCACCCAGGTATGTTCCTTTCATAATGATTCAATTACTTCTACAAACGTGAAATTAATCAATATGTTTCATTTTTGTAGAAATAATATCCCAACAATATAACGGACACATAGTAGTGCCATTAACAAGTTTCTACAATTGATTTACAATCGCACCAAAATCAAGTGATTGCCAGGTGTTTTCGAGGTTGGATGTTTTCATCACCGCATCCATAATTTTACTTTGCTTCTTGCTGATGGCTAAAGCATCGGAATACCGCATGGTATCCATAAACGTAACCATGGGGTAAAGCGGAATCCACTTATCAGGAAATAGTTCGTAAAGTTTGGCTTCAATTTTTTTTCGAAGCAGAAAATCCGAATCGGCAACCAAATCGCGCATCTCTACAAAATTATCCAACGCCAATTGGGCGATGGCATCGGCATCGGGTTTCCGTAACGTTTGAAATTCAGCAAGTACTTTATCCCAGTTGTCATCATGCAGATTTAGCAAATCATTCAGGATACGGCAATCCTCAAAGCCGGCATTCATTCCTTGTCCATAAAAGGGAACAATTGCATGTGCGGCATCGCCAATCAGTAGGGTTTTGTTACGAACCCACGGATAACATTTAATAGTTACCAACGAAGAGGTTGGGTTAGATTTAAAATCCTCCAGCAAATCAGGCATTAGTAATTGGGCATCGGGGAATGTTTCTTTGAAAAATCTTTGAACGTCTTGTTTGGTTTTCAAAGAACTAAAAGATGGAGTGCCTTCAAACGGAAAGAATAGCGTACACGTAAAACTTCCATCGGGATTTGGTAAGGCAATCATCATAAAACTTTCGCGTGGCCAGATGTGGAGGTAATTTTTTTCTAATTGAAACGCTCCGTTTGCTCCAGGCGGAATGTGAAGTTCCTTGTAGCCATGATCGATGTAATCTTGTTCATAATCGAAACGATCGGTAAACTGAAATGCAGTGCGAACGGCAGAGAACGCTCCGTCAGCTCCGATGATGTAATCGAAATTTTTATTTGTCAATAGTCCATGGTCGATAGCTGAGAGCTGACCATGGACTATTGACTGATTGCTATCGACTAATAGAGTAGTACGCTCCAGATCAGCCTTTACAATTCGCTGCTCAAATCGAAACTCAACACCCAACCGTTCCGCTTCATTCATTAACACCACATTCAATCCACTGCGCGAAACGGAATTGATAAACTGTCCTTCTTTTCCGTAAGCAAACGATGAAAGACTGCCGTTCTTATCGTGCATCATGCGGCCATGCATGGGAATGGCTACTTTTTTTAACTCATCTGCAAGACCAACTTCTTCCAATGCCCGAATACCACGGTTACTTAGTGCCAGATTAATCGATCTGCCTGTTTCGGCACCAGCTTTTCGCATGTCGCCCCTGCGTTCAAACACGGTAACGGAATACCCCCGCTTCTTTAAATAAATGGCTAAGAGCGATCCCACCAAGCCGGCACCGGCAATAGCAATATTCTTCATAGGGCTGAAAATAGTAAGATTTTGAGCCATTTTAGCAATTCAGGAAGATCAATTACGTACATTGCGTTACGAACTTTACGTAACGAATGATTCGCAATGAGAAAGCCGACCAACCCATTTATTGTTTCGGGCTATCATAGCCCTGCATATTTCTGCAATCGTGAGTCTGAACTGGCTTGGTTAACAGAGCAGTTTGCGAACGAACGAAATGCCGTATTATACTCTTGGCGAAGGATGGGAAAGACAGCGCTGCTCAAACATTTTTTCTATCATCTTGAAAAGACCAATCGGGGAGAAGGCGTATTTGTGGATTTACTTGGTACGATTAATCTTACTGAAGCAAACAAACGTATTGCTACTGCAATTGTAAATCGGTTTGGAGAAATGGGATCGGGTTTAGGTGTGCGTCTGCTTAAATTGATTGGAGCAATTGGGGCAACCGTAGGGGTGGATCCAATAAGCGGCACACCTCAGGTTACGTTTGGTTTATC
>DPSB01000598.1:7959-8626 GCA_003537495.1 Cytophagales bacterium
GTTTATCAAACAGCCAATCAATACCGGCATCGTTTGATGCGATCGGTAATTTTTTAGCCGAGCGGAAAAAACCGGTAGTGATTTGCATAGATGAATTTCAGCAGATTAATAATTATGAAGAGAATAATGCGGAGGCTGTTTTTCGCACCTGGATGCAGAATTTTCCAATGATCAGGTTTGTATTTAGTGGTAGTCATCAAGGTATGATGACTTCTATGTTTAGTGAAGAAGCACGCCCGTTTTACAGAAGTGCACAATTGAAATCGCTTGAGCCATTGAAGCCAGATGAATATGCACTTTTTATCGCGGGTCACTTTTCGAAGGGAGAAAAAAAAATAGCGCGTACACAAGTAGATAAGATTTTTGTTTGGACACGCATGCAAACGTATTATGCGCAATTAATCTGCAACAAACTTTATAGTAAAGGTAATGTGGTTTCAGATAGCCTGCTACAAGAGGCATATACTGAAGTGTTGCAACAGGAGATACCCATCTTCTCAACTTATCAACAGCTACTCACGGCATTTCAGTGGAAATTATTAGTAACGTTGGCCCGGCAGGAAGCTGTTGCAAATCCACTTTCTCAGGATTTTCTTTCACAAAATAGTTTAGGGGCGGCCAGTTCGGTAAGTGCAGCCTTACGCACCCTTGAGAAGAAGGATTTTGT
>DPSB01000136.1 GCA_003537495.1 Cytophagales bacterium
GTGTGGGGCGATGATTCATTTTTTAATTCACGCAACCTCGATGTGTACATAACCAAACTGCGCGATTATTTAAGAGAAGATTCTTCCATTGAGATTATCACCATTAAAGGTATAGGCTATCATTTTGTGGTGGGGAATTAAGAGGACTTAAAGCATAAGGAAATGACAATGATCAATTTTCCTTGTACTATGTAATAAAATCAACATTCCAGATTTTTACCTAGCTTTACTGAAAGAATGATTTAGTTTATTAATGGGTAAAATATTAATTCTGGCAAACTATATTTTCCTGATTTACGGAACAGATATTTATGAGAAACGAAAACACATCCATGTTACTTACACGCATCGTGGATATAAACGCGCCTGTAAGTTTTGGCTTGAGCCTGATATAACTTTGGATTTAAATAAAAAAGGGGATTTTAGTGAATCAGAATTGAATGAAATAAAAAAACTGATTGTTGAGCACAAAGAAATACTAATAAGTCAACTTGAACTTTTTTATTCTAATCAACCTGTTAAGGCAATAAGAAAATGACAACTACTACTTTACTTCCATCTATTAGAAATATTGAGTTTGTTAATAGCAGCATTATGTTCGTTTATCTTGATAACGACCGCACGTTCATTGTGCCATTGGATAAATTTCCTACTATCAAAAAATTAACTCCTGCACAGCGGAATAGTTTTGAAATCATTGACGATACCAATTTATCGTTTCTTGACATTGACGAGGTCTACTCCGTAAGTGAGTTGATTGGTATCTAAAATTAAAACTCCAAAGGCAGGTTGAAAAAACCTGATGGGTAAGCGAAGATTTAAGGGTTAATCAAGTAGCTTAGAGTTACCAAACTCTACAGCATGTCACACTGGAAAATCAAACTCTCACTCTTTCTCAATTATTTTGTATTTGCCCTTCTGTTAAATAGTGTGGGCACTGTAATTCTGCAGGTGCAGGCCAACTATGGCGTTACCGAATCGGCTGCCAGTGTGTTGGAGGCATTTAAAGACTTAAGTATTGCAGCCGTTTCATTTCTGGTGGCGAGCTACATTACCCGCATCGGGTATAAAAATGCTATGCTGATTGCGTTGGCACTGGTAACGCTCGCCTGCATGGCTATGCCTTCGCTACCCAGTTTTACCATGACGAAAGTTTTGTTTGCTGTAGTCGGTGTTTCGTTTGCCTTAATAAAGGTGAGTGTTTATGCCACCATCGGCATTGTAACTGAAAACAAAAAAGAACATGCCAGCTTCATGAATTTTATTGAATCATTTTTTATGATCGGCATTCTTACCGGCTATTTTATCTTCGGTGCATTTGTAGATGATGCTCAACCTCAATCTACCCGTTGGCTATCGGTATATTATTTATTGGCGGTTATCTCAGCCGTTGCATTTGTTTTATTACTCACCACAAAACTGGATGAAAGTTCCGTTCAATCCGCAGAAACAAAACCCTTGCTGCGCGAGTTTGCCGATATGATTAAGCTCGCCATCAAACCATTGGTGCTGGTATTTATCATCAGTGCCTTTACTTATGTGTTGATTGAACAGAGCATTATGAGCTGGCTACCTACCTTCAATAATAAAGTGTTGAACCTGCCCACCACGCTGAGTATTCAAATGGCAAGTATCCTGGCAGCAGCAACAGCGCTTGGTAGATTTTCGGCTGGTATTGCGTTGCGAAAAATAAATTGGTTTGTCGTGTTAATATTGTGTTTAGTTGGTGCAGCCTTAATGGTGCTTATCGCTATTCCGTTGGCGCAATCGGCACAAGGACAAACTGTATCGGGCTGGAGTACCGCACCGCTGGCTGCATTTGTGTTTCCGCTAATCGGTTTGTTCATCGCACCCATTTATCCGGCAATCAATTCCGTAATCTTAAGTACACTGCCTGCGCGTCAACATGGACCGATGGCCGGATTGATTGTAATCTTTTCTGCCTTGGGCGGAACAACTGGTTCTATTATCACCGGCCACATCTTTGAAGCTTACGGTGGCGAAACCGCTTTCTATTTTTCATTAGTGCCGATTACAGTGCTGGCTATTTGCCTGTTCTTCTTTAACAGGTTGCAGAAAAAATCGGAGGCGGTTATTGAGTTTGGTTCATCGGGAAGTCATTGATTTTGTAGTAAAGAAATCAGATATTAGATTTTTAAATACCCAGCAATGTCAGCGCCAGAGTTGAAATCAAAGATCATTAGCCATGTGCAGCAATCAGAGGATGAAAATTTGCTGACCGAAATCTATAATCTTATTCAAGCTGAAGGTGATCTTAACAAAGTGTATGTATTGACAGATTACGAAAAATCGATGGTGGAAGAAGGACTGAATGATGTTCGGGAAGGAAGGACTTATACATCTGAAAAAGCGAATGAAATTTTAAGGGAATGGTTAAAGAAGTAATCTGGACAGAGAAATCTCTGCGAGATCGACTTTACATTTATCATTTTTGGTTTACACACAATCAGTCAAATACTTTTAGCGAGAAACTTGAATTACTCTTCACCGAGAGTGCCCACTTGTTAGCAAGATTTCCACACATAGGCACAAAAACGAATATTGAAGGGGTTCGGATTAAAGTTGTCAGATCGTTTAAGATTCTTTATCAAGTTAGTCCCGATAAAATTCTGATACTTCGAATATGGGATAGTCGTCAAGATCCTAAAACTTTGAAATTATAAATCATGTCAGTTCAGCTTGCCACCTCCCCACACACCTTGCAATCGCTCTTCGAAGCCGTGCAACTTCAAAATATTTTTGAAGATGGTAAAACATTTCCGGACTGTTTGCCAAAACGCAGCTTGGATGAAATTGCCCGCGACTATGAAGCCCAAAAAGATGTAGCCAACTTCGATCTGAAAAAATTTGTACTCCAACATTTTACGTTGCCTACCGCACCTGCATCTCACTACAAAAGCGATCCAGAAAAAACTACTGCCCAACACATTCACGATTTATGGAATGAACTCACACGCCAACCCGATGTTGCCGGTGGCTCACTCATTCCACTGCCTCATCCTTACATTGTGCCCGGTGGGCGCTTTCGCGAGATTTATTATTGGGATAGCTTCTTCACTTTATTGGGTTTAAAAGTTTCAGGTCGCACCGACCTGATTCAACACATGGTAAAAAACTTTGCTTACCTGATTGATACGGTAGGTTATATTCCCAATGGCAACCGCACGTATTACCTCGGTCGCTCGCAACCACCCTTCTTTGCCTTGATGGTAAATGTATTGGCTGGCTTAAAGAAGAATATCCTTCCCACCTACCTGCCACAGTTGGAAAAAGAATATAATTTCTGGATGCGCGGCTCAACCGAAGTTACTGCAACACAATCTGCCATGCATCGGGTGGTACGCATGCCCGATGGTAACTTATTGAATCGTTATTGGGATGAGCACGATACCCCGCGACCCGAATCTTATAAAGAAGATGTGGAACTTGCCCGACATGCCATTCAAAAACCGGAGGTATTGTATCGCAACCTGCGCGCGGCCGCAGAATCCGGTTGGGATTTTAGCAGTCGGTGGTTTAAGGATGAAAATTCATTTACTACCATTCACACCACAGAAATTATTCCGGTTGACTTAAATTGTTTACTCTTCTATCTGGAGAAACTCATTTCACAAGCACATCACGAAAGTGGCAACCAAACGCAGGCTACCAAATTTTTACAACTTGCCAATGCGCGCAAGGCCGCCATTCGTACGTATTGCTGGAATGCAGAATTAAACTTTTTTGTTGATTATGATTTTGTAACTCAGCAGCAAAAACAAGCACTTACACTTGCTGCGGTGTTTCCACTTTACTTTGAGTTAGCCACACCTGAGCAAGCAATGAGTGTAGAGACCATGTTGCGCACACAGTTTTTAAAAGCCGGTGGCTTAACCACTACGTTATTCAACAGTGGCCAGCAGTGGGATGCGCCCAACGGTTGGGCGCCTTTGCAATGGATGGCTTATTGCGGACTACGTAACTATGGTTTTGATGATCTGGCTACCGAACTCAAAATCCGGTGGCTACGAACCAATGATAAGGTTTACACCGAAACCGGAAAGATGATGGAGAAGTATAATGTTTATAGCAACCAGGCCGAAGGTGGTGGTGGCGAATATCCTAATCAAGATGGCTTTGGCTGGACGAATGGAGTTTATTTAGCAATGCAGGAGTTGTGACTTATTATGTGATGGTTTATATTGAGAGAGTATATAAGCTGCTTCGTGACTTATTGGACAATCGTTGTAGGCAATTTTCATCGGACAGACTTGCGGGTCGTTAGACGTTATCATCGACAGTGGGACTTCGTTTGTTCCAAAGCGGACTAGACAAGAGCAAGGAAATAGCCAACCAGACAAGATATTTCACTACGTCAATTACAATTAAGAATGGGGACATTGCTTGAAGTTGTTCCCTAAAGAAGTAACTCAAAAAATGTATATAGCTCCACCTATAGTCATTAGCTTTAACCGACATTTCTCTAAGATCACTTTGAACCAATGTTGCTTTATCGTTCAGTCGTTTCATGTTGTCTTCAATAGCATCTTTAAATGGTTGTGCGGCTGAATAGAAGGTGGTTAGATAAGCTAAACTATTTTTTGAATAAATTTTCAATACCATATTGGGCTCCGCTCCCGGAGGCTGCAATGGATATTCGAACACGACCAGCAAACTATCATTTATTGACAGGATACCACCACTACCTCTAACGTTATTTGCGGAATCCTTTAGATAGTTCAAAATTTGAATATCGTTATTTATGTTATTGTCAAATTCCTTGACGTGTCTTAATTCATTCTCCCTTTGGCTTTTAGTAATCTCCACATATCTGTTTTCTATTTCATCCCCAACAACGTAAACCTTAGGATTAAGGTAGTAAACCCAATAACACAAGGAGGCCAGTCCAATTTGTAGTGTAAGAAGTATGATGAGCGAAAGAATCATTCGGTTCCTTCCAAGTACTTGGACAGCATACGCGATTTTCTTGATTGTTTCTTTATATCTCAAAAATAGGACGACCAAGAATGTTATACATCCAATGCTTATCAGGATAGGCAACCCAGGACCAAGTTTTGCATACGGGTCTGGCCGATAGATCTGAACGACTGGGAATGTTAGCGCAAAGATGATGACCAAAAACAAAACAACTTCTTGAAATCTTTTCATAGGTTGACGGCTAATCAAATTTAGGTGTTGTGATTCAATCGAACGAAATACTTCCTATTTTTCTTCAATGGACTCACAAATCTGATTTGCTGTCATTTGCCGGAATAATTGATTCAAATTCCGCAAAGGAGATGCAACAGGTGATAGAAGAGGGTTTCATTTACCGTTAGGTCTACAGACCTCAATTGCTGTCAGGTCTTCCGACCTGACAGACCAAACTATATTTTTGCATGCACCGTGATTTCGATTGAAGTTGAAATCAAATTGTATTACTTCCTATAAACTCCCATCAACACTTCTTCTTTCCCATCAATAACCGGTAATGGCAACCCGAGTATTTTTGCTATCAACGGATACACATGGATGTTTTGAAAGGCATTAACCTTTGAGCCTTTCTTGATATGAGGTCCCTGTGCATAAAAAATCCCATACATGTCGCGCTCGGTGGCGGGGTCGTAACCGTGCACACCCATTTTAGTTCCCAGCTTCGCCTGGCCTAGGAAACGTTCGCGCGTTCCTTCACGGATATAAAAACCCGGTTGCGCCAGTATCATCACATCGCCTACGCGGGCATGGGTGTAGTGCCATTGTGCTGGATAATCTTCTTTCTTTAATACCGTGAAGTTTTTTTCCTGCTGCTTTAGTAAAGTAAACACAGAATCCTTTTTGTGTTGCGAATCAAAATACAAATGCGTTTGTGTGCCGCCATTCACCAGTTTTATGGTGCGGTCTTTCCGGTTAATCAATTCATCCACAAAAATAAATGTCTGTTCTTCTACGAGCAATTCTTTCATACCGTGATCGGAAACTAATACCACATTTACCGGCAAGCGCGTTGCTTTTACACCTGCCATCAACTCACCCAATAAACTATCGGCTCGTAAAACTGCGTGTTGCGTTTCAATTGCGTTTGGGCCAAAGTCGTGCCCTTCATGATCGGGAAATGAAAAATAAAGCGTGATCATGTGCGGCCTGTCCGCTGCAGGAAGTTTTAACCAATCTACAACCTGTTGTACACGCTTGCGCGGATCAACCGTATCATCAAATGGAAAATAATAATCGGGCCTGCGTTGTTCTTCGCTTAGTTCTGATCCTACCCAAAAAAAAGAAGCCGATTTCATATTGTTTCTTTTGGCTAACTCCCACAACGGCACACCACCGTAATATTGAGGATCGACTACCAACTCTTTTTTGCGCATCCCATAGAACTGGTTGCTGGCACGATCGTAAAATGAATTATCAACCAGTCCATGGTTACCTGGATTTAAACCAGTAACAATAGCATAATGATTAGGAAATGTTTTGCTAGGAAAAGATGGAATAATAGCTTCGGCCTGCGCACCGTTTGAAATAAATCTTCTAAAGTTTGGTGGATTGTACTTCGCGACATAATCGTGGCGAAAGCCATCAAACGAAACGAGAATAACGTATGGCTTTTCCTGGGCTAGCGCTGAAAGGGAGAACAGCAAGGTTGCTGCAAACAAATAATTTCTCATAGGGTGCGCGAAGATGATTTTTTTTGTTCAATTCCGCTATCATTTTTATTTCTTTGGATATTAAACAATCATTATGCATCCTGTTGAATTCTGGATTGAGAACCTGAAATTACTTCCACACCCGGAAGGTGGCTTTTATAAAGAAACCTATCGCAGCACCGAAGAACTCAATCACGAACAATTACCACCACGCTACAAGGGCGGACGAAACTTTTCAACTGCCATTTATTTTCTGCTTCGCTCGCAGGATCGTTCGGTTTTTCATCGCATTCAATCGGATGAACTCTGGCATTTTTATGCCGGCACTACACTATTAATATATGTGTTGACTCCTGACGGATTAAAGATTCATCGGCTTGGGGCCGATCCGGTGCAGGGCGATACACTTCAGGTGCTAATACCTGCGGGTTGTTGGTTTGGCGCGATGGTAGAAAAACCGGATAGCTATGCCTTATGCGGTTGCACTGTAGCCCCGGGTTTTGACTTTGCAGATTTTGAAATGGCCGAGCGGGATGAGTTGTTGAAGGAGTTTCCGGATCAGGAAGATATTATAATGAAGCTTACGTAAACTTAAATTACGCACAGCGGTTTCTAACGTGAAATCAGAACCTTTTTTACATACCGAATGCCTTGCAACTCATAACTCAAAAAGTATAAGCCATTGGCAAGGTGCTGTACATCGAGTCGGGTTTGTTGGTTACTTTGTTCGATAGGAATGTAACTTGATCGGCCTACATAGTCTCTCAACTCAACGGCAACAACAGGATGCGAAAGATAAATCCAATCCTTGGCGGGATTCGGATAAAAATCTGAATTACGATCTTCTACTCCTACCACGGTTTCAACTGTAAGTTGTGCAGTGTTGCTATAAACTTCTCCGGCATTATTGGAAACACGCACCCGATACAAACCGGCATCGGATGGTTGAGCCGATGAAATAGAATATGTATTCGCATTTGCAAGATCAATAGCTACATCATCTTTTATCCATTGATAGGAAAAGGGTTGAGTACCGGATGCCGATACCGAAAATGAAACCACAGCGCCTTCCGAAACTGTTACAGCTTGTGGATGTTCGGTTATAACTGGTGGATTGGTGGCGGTGTACACCACTTTATATAATGCTCCCGCCCCGCGACTGAGGTAATACAGATTTCCATCCGGTCCGGCTGTAATCGCTACAGATGAATTACCCACATTATTACCAAACAAGGTTGGCGTTGGTGTGCCCGAAAGATCAAGCGAATAAATCCAATGTGGTGAACAAAAATCCTGAAAGAAATATTTGCCTACGTAAGTGGCCGGATAGGTTGTAACCTGTGGATTAAAAAATG
>DPSB01000597.1:0-2426 GCA_003537495.1 Cytophagales bacterium
TTCGATGGTGGGATACACTTTAAGACTGCTAAGAAAACGCCTCGCTGTACGTAAGTCTTCCGCTAAGAAATGTTTTATCTCCGGAAGTACATCTTTTACCTGTTGTGGAATAACCACATGCTGCGTTTCATCCGAAATAATGGTTGGTATAAGGTAAAGTTTGCCAGCCATTCAGGCACGGTTTAAGAAGTGTAGCACCGTTGCCGAAAACTCTACTGGTTTTTCAGCTTGTACCCAATGGCCGGTGTTAAGGGTAACAATTTCTGCTTTCGGAAAAATTGACTTAATGGTTAGCTCATCGCCATCAGCATAATAGTTAGAGTGTGCTCCTTTTATAAAAAGGGTTGGACCGCCATAAGTACCCTCGTATTGCATGCCCGCTCCAATTTCTTCAATATGCGCATCAAGTGCCGTCAGATTAACCCGCCACGCAAACTTGCTATCAGAGGTTCGGTAAAGGTTTTTTAACAAGAACTGACGAACGTCTGGTTCAGAAACGTGATTACTCAATTGTGTATCGGCTTCGGTTCGGGAGGTTAGCGTAGTTATATCAATAGCATGCAAACCATCCAGAATATGATCATGATGCACCGGGTAAACCTTAGGCACAATATCAACTACGATTAACTGACTAAGCAGGTTGGGATATTTTACTGCAAAGTTCATAGCTGTTTTGCCACCCATGGAATGCCCGATGATGGCCGGTTGATGCAGATTATGTTCTTGAATAAATGCATGCAGATCCTCCACCATGAGCGGATAATTGAATTCTTCGCTGTGTGGCGATTGCCCGTGGTTGCGTTGATCTACCAGGTAAACCTCAAACGACTCGGCAAAAACTCTTGCCAACGAAAACCAGTTGTCGGATGAACCCAATAACCCATGTAGAATAATCAAGGGCCGACCCGCGCCCGACTTGCGATAATGCAACTTCATGGCCGCGAAGATCGAAAGAAAAAAACTGGTTCTGAAAGATGGCAGCACACCAATGAAGTATATTTGCCTTTTATTTTTTTATGGAATTAGTAAACGGCACCTATACCATTCAAGGCATTGATGTAGCTGAAATTGCACAGCAGTTTGGCACTCCGGTTTATGTTTATGACGGAAGCAAAATCGCCAGCCAGATTAAAAGTTTAAAGAACGCTTTTTCTGATACCGATGTGCGCATTAAGTATGCCGCCAAAGCACTTACCAATGTATCGGTTTTAAAGCTGGTAAAGCAAAATGGTGCCGGTGTAGATGTTGTTTCCATACAAGAAGCACAGCTCGCTTTGGGGGCTGGTTTTACTCCGGCAGAAATTATGTTCACCCCCAATTGTGTTGATTTTGACGAAATAATACAAGGAGTTGAACTTGGGTTAACTGTTAATCTGGACAACTTATCGGTACTTGAAAAGTTTGGGAAGAAGTATGGCAACACCGTTGCTTGTTGTGTGCGCCTTAATCCACACATTATGGCGGGCGGCAATTATAAAATCTCTACCGGCCACAGTAATTCCAAGTTTGGCATTTCGGTTTACCAGCTTCCGGAAATAATGCAATTGGCAAATAAGTACCAGATTGTGATTAGTGGTTTACACATTCACACCGGATCGGAGATAACCGAAACGGATGTGTTCCTGAAGATGGCCGAAATACTATTTGGTATTGCTCGCGATTTTCCGGCTTTGAAGTTTATTGATTTTGGCGGTGGCTTTAAGGTAGCTTACAAGCCAGGCGACCTGGTAACGAATGTGTATGACCTGGGTTTAAAATTGAGTAAGGCTTTCAAAGAGTTCTACCAAAGTTATGGGCGCAAGCTTGAGTTGTGGGTTGAACCCGGAAAGTATTTGGTAAGCGAAGCCGGTTATCTGATAGTAAAAACCAATGTTGTAAAGGCAACACCTTCGCTTACATTTGCCGGAGTTGATTCAGGACTCAATCACTTAATTCGCCCAATGATGTACGATGCCTACCATGAAATCATTAACGCATCAAATCCGACAGGAACACAAAAGGTCTACACGGTTGTAGGTAACATTTGCGAAACCGATACGCTTGGCGCGGATCGTAAACTAAACGAAGTACGCGAAGGCGATTTGCTTGTGTTTAAGAATGCAGGTGCTTACGGATATTCCATGGCTTCCAACTATAATTCGCGGTTACGCCCGGCAGAAGTTTTAATAGTTAATGGCGAAGCCAAACTGATTCGCAGGCGCGATACACTGGAAGATTTGCTGCGCGGCCAGATAGACATTTTCTGAAACTCACAAACTCATCATTAGAAAAATCAAATTGTTTTTTACGCTGTTGACATAATGTTGGCACTACCCGCCATTGCTTTGCCAACCTGAACACTGTCATCATGAAACCAAAAAAATTCTCAGGCTATCAGATTTTTGTAATAGCCATTCTTACTATCCTGCAATTTTCCATCATTCTGG
>DPSB01000597.1:2642-6934 GCA_003537495.1 Cytophagales bacterium
GCAATTTTCCATCATTCTGGATTTCATGGTTCTTTCGCCTCTGGGGCCTATTCTGCGCCCGGCTCTTAACATCTCTCCGGCACAATTCGGAATTGTGGTGGCAGCCTACGCTATTAGTGCCGGCCTTTCGGGATTAGTAGCTGCCGGCTTTGCTGATAAGTATGATCGCAAAAAACTCTTATTGTTTTTTTATACAGGCTTCATTATCGGTACGCTTTTCTGCGGCCTTGCTCCCACCTATCATCTGCTTTTAGCAGCGCGCATCTTTACCGGAATATTTGGTGGTGTAATTGGCTCCATTACGTTTGCTATCGTTACCGATATGTTTGCCATTGAGGTGCGCGGTCGGGTAATGGGTTTTCTTCAAATGGCATTCGCCTCCAGCCAGGTGCTGGGCATACCTGTAGGTTTATACTTTGCTGAGAAGTGGGGTTGGCATTCGCCTTTTATCATGATTGTGATCGTAAGCATGGTGGTCGGTATAGCTATTATACTTTTTCTGAAACCAATCGATGAGCATTTGAAAATCAAAAACGATCGGAATGCATTTACGCACTTATTCAAAACCATTTCCAACTCAACGTATCTAAAAACATTTGCGGCCACCACCTTACTGGCCACAGGTGGCTTTATGATGATGCCCTTTGGGGCCGACTTTGGTGTAAACAACCTGAAGCTAACCTTAAAACAATTACCCACTCTCTACATGGTTACGGGCATTGCTTCTATGATTCTTGGGCCATTGATTGGCAGGTTAAGCGATGCGTGGGGTAAATACCGCATGTTTGTAGCTGGCAGTGTACTGATGATTTTTATTGTAATACTTTATTGTAATCTGGGGCCAACACCTATCTGGATAGTGATGGGGCTGAACATCGTTATGTTTGCGGGTATCTCAGCCCGTATGATTTCTTCTCAAGCGTTGGTATCGGCTGTGCCGGAGCAAGCAGATCGTGGTGCGTTTATGAGTCTTAACTCTTCCACCCAACAAATCTCTGGTGGAATTGCATCCTACATTGCGGGTATGATTGTAGTGCAGGCACCTTCGGGCGAGTTGTTGCATTACGATACTTTGGGATACGTGGTAGCTGCTTCAATTGTAATTACCATTGTAATGATCTGGTTTGTGAACAGACACGTAGCTGCTAAATTGCACAAGACCAACTTTTAGATTTAAAACCGGGATTATTCATGAGTGCTTCCGCAGATTATGATTTAATTGTAATTGGTGGTGGTGCAGCCGGGTTTTTTGGAGCCATTAATGCTGCACAGTTTAATCCCGGTTTGCGCATTCTCGTTCTGGAAAAGTCAACTAAACTACTTTCTAAAGTAAAAGTATCGGGTGGTGGCCGTTGCAATGTAACGCACCATTGCTTTGAACCTACACCACTATCAAAGCACTACCCGCGTGGGCAAAAGGAACTCAAAAAAATATTCTACCAGTTTAATGCCGCCAATACTGTTTCCTGGTTTGAACAACGCGGTGTAAATCTTAAGACCGAAGCCGATGGACGAATGTTTCCGCAAAGCAATAACTCACAAACCATTATTGATTGCTTTCTGCGCGAAGCAGAAAAACATCAGATTGAAATAAAGACAGGTTGTGAAGTTGTACAGGTAATCAAAATCAACAACCATTTTGAGGTTAAGCTAAAAGAAAAAACATTTACGGCTTATAAAGTTTTAATCACATCCGGAGGCTACAATAAACGCGAAAACTATAGCTGGTTAGCCAACCTCAATCACACAATCATAAACCCAATTCCATCGTTGTTTACGTTCAACGATTCTATGCGTGCTTTTACTTCGTTAATGGGTGTGGCTGTAACCGATGCCGAAGTAAAAATAGCGGGCACCAGGTTTAATCAACGGGGGCCTGTTTTAATTACTCATTGGGGGTTAAGTGGTCCGGCAGTTATTAAACTTTCGGCCTGGGCTGCTGTTGAACTTCATCAGCTAAACTATACGTTTACGGCATTGGTAAACTGGACGGGCCAACCGGAGTTAATCATTCGCGAAACACTGATGCAGTTAAAAAATCAACACAGTAAAAAAAATATAACCGGTAATGCCCTTTTCGAATTACCTAAACGCCTTTGGGAATTTCTTACCCATACAGCCGGTATTGCTCCGGAAAAAATCTGGGCCGATGCTTCACACAAAGAAATTAACAAACTGATTGAGTTATTATTTGCCTGCGCCTTCGCGATTAAAGGCAAAACTACTTTTAAAGAGGAGTTTGTAACCTGTGGCGGTGTGGATTGGAATGAGATCAATCTTTCAACTATGGAGAGCAAACGTATAACGGGCTTATACTTTGCCGGAGAAGTGATAAATGTGGATGGCGAAACAGGTGGTTTTAATTTTCAGGCTGCGTGGAGTACCGCGTGGGTGGCAGCAAACGCTATTGCACGGGTAACGTAACCGTAAAGGTAGTTCCAACCTGCAATCGCGACTCTACTTCAATCTTCCCGTTTAGTTTATTGATTGCCTCTTTTACTATGTACAAACCAAGCCCGGTGCCATCCGAACTGGAAGAAGCGCGGTAAAACATTTCAAAAATTTTATCCTGATTATCCGGGGCAATTCCTTCTCCATTATCGATCACCTCTATCACAACTGCGGCATCCTGTTTTTTAAACAGCACTTTTATGAAGGGCTCATCCTGATTGAGCCGATGATACTTAATAGCATTCGAAACCAGATTATTCAAAATAATTTTTAGCTGTGCACGATCGCTCCTGAATACATGCTCCGGATTTGAATTATAGTGCAATTGAATTTTATCCACGCCCTGATTAAACTTTACATCTGAAATAATTTCAGTCATCAGGTTATTGAAGTCCACCGGTTCGATTTTTACTTCTGCCTTAGAACTGCGCGAGAGTTGCAGAATGTCGCCTATAACCGAGTCTAATTTTTTTATGCGTTGTTCGATCATGGAAATATAAGGACTCGTTTTTGGATCGGTTGTTTCCATCTTGGCCAAATGGGTTAATCCCAGAATGGAAGCAATGGGGGCGCGCAAATCGTGCGAAACACTGTATAAAAAACTATCCAATTCCTGATTTGCTTTCTTCAGCTGAAGTCGTTCGTCTTCCAATAGCCACATCACCATGCCCAGTCCTATTTTACAGATGCTTAATAGTTCAATCAAACCAAAAAACATGGGAAAGTCATATTCAGCAATCCACACATTATAAAAAACTATAAAAGCATAGTAGAAGTTAATCAACGCATACGAAATAAAGCCCAACGCCATTGTTCGTTGCCCGATTCCGCCCACAAATCGATTATGATTTATGGTTATACCAGCCGTAACAAAAAACACAATGCTTACAACCAGGTACTTGAGCCCTACGCGCACCACATACCGAAATGTTCGCCCATCAGGATCAGCATGCCTTAATAGCACCATAACAACCGATGCAAGCGCAATCGCGCTAATCAAAATAATAAGGTGCTTGCGCGAAAAGGCTTTGGATCGAATCAGCTCCAGGCTACCAACCAAAATCAATGCAGCCTGGGTATAACTGCTCATCATGGAAATAATCGTTAATGAAATTCGGTAAAAGCCATAAGGTTGATTGATTCCCATGCTTGTTATGGCAGCCGTAGAAATCATGAAGACAGCAAAAGAGAGCCAACTAAGCGCCCACGTGTTCAGAAATTTGTGGTTGTAGATTCTAAAGAAGTGCCTGAAAATAAAGAACAGGATTAACCCCAACACAGCTTGCGCCAGATAAGTGATTACTGTACGGGCAAGAGTGGTACTAAGCCAGGTTTCCATGCTGTAAAAAAACAAAAGCCCTTTCTTTTGGAAAGGGCCATGTAAGGTTATTGTGGTGACGGAGGGAATTGAACCCCCGACACAAGGATTTTCAGTCCTTTGCTCTACCAACTGAGCTACGTCACCGGGTACTAACAACCTAAAACGTTATTTAGGGGCCACAAAAGTATTCAATTTTGCCTTTGCCGCAAATAGCGGATTGGTTTTTTGCCTTAATATTGAGGTTTGATGCGAAAACACTTCCTTTTTATCTCAACCCTTTTGCTTGCTTTGGCAGGTTGCCAGAATGAAGCTCAACGCGAAGAGCGATTGGCCCGCACGTATTGCAGTTCGTGCCATCAATTTCCAGAGCCTGCTTTGCTCGATAAAAAGACATGGGCAAAAAAGGTACTTCCTGAAATGGCATTTCGGATGGGGGTAGATCTTTCACAGCTCTTCAACCTGCCGCAAAACGATTATCCGTTTGTTTCTGAAACCTTGCCCAATAGCCCCATGGTTAGCC
>DPSB01000228.1 GCA_003537495.1 Cytophagales bacterium
TTCTTCATCCATTTCCTCCAGTTTAATTAAAAGGTTTTTCCAAAAATCTTCAGGGTTCGCTTTTAGTTCTTTAATAAAATTGATTCTATCACTTTCGGACACAGATTCTATTTCTCTCAAGAAACATAAAACTCTTTTGTAAAATTTCTCCTTTTTATAATTCCGAACTTCAGAATAAAGATCTTTAGCATTCTTTAATCTTTCAATAATTGTAAAAACGACCTCTATTGATTCTGTCCTTTGAACTAATTCCAATATTGTAATTTCCATTAGTATTTTGTAATAGAGGGTGGATTATTTTATATCAGCACTGCCAATTCTATTTGTCCCTGATTCTTAGGGACCCTTTTCGATATAACAAACTTACTCCCTTGTCCAGATTCTCGTATTTAAAGCCTTTCAGGCGCAAGCGTCCCGCTTGTGCCTTCATATTTTTACTTCTTCCTCACCGCTCCGCAATAAAATACACTTCCTGAATCTTTCCATTCGCGATTTTATAAATCGCCACGGCATGGAATTCGGGTTGGCCTTTCCGGAATAAAACCTGTTCTTCGTCTATTACTGTATTGCCTACTACCACCCGGCTTTTAATGGTGCAATGCAAGTCAGGAAGGTTTGTAAACATGCCCGCATAATTTTGGCGCATGGTAGTTTTTCCCGTATACATAAGCTGGTTCGGAAAATTGTAAACCTTCACGGTGTCGCTGTACGCTTCCAGAAACAACTCAATGTTACGCTCGTTATAACCTTTCAGTTGCAGGTCAGCTAATTCGGTTGGGGTTTGGCTGTAACCTAATGTGGGCAGTAAAATCAGAAGTGCAATTACGTATTTCATATTATTATTCTTTAGTCCAGATTCTCGTATTCAAATCCAGTATCTCTACAATCTCTACAAAACGCGTGAGGTAAGTATGAAACTCTTCCAATTGATTGTAGTTATCAGCTGTACTAAACAACCATGGAGCTTCAAACAGATTTTTGTTAATGGTAATGGCAATGTAAACATGCGAGCCAATAAACGATAAGGCCACTTGGGTGTTGAATTTTTTCTTAAGGTTAAGAATGCGTTGCATTAACGCAGGCGAGAGAATGTAGCGCGCTTCTACCTGGTCGGTACCATAAATAGCAAAGTTCTTTTCAAACTCTACGTCTTCAAGTTTGATTAATTGTGGCCGCATCATATTCATTTTCTGAAAGAAGCCACCCAGCGTGCTGCCAAACACATTCTCCGATACATCGGGCAACACAAACGTTTCACCAATAAAATGTTTGTTAAAGTCGGCAATAAAAAATATCCCTCTGAAAATGGTATGATACGATTTATTTTTTCCGCCCGATTTATACTGCGTATGCAATTCGGAAAACCGAATGCCGGTTTTATCTACTGTGCCGGTAAGTAAATCATCGCCCCAATAGCGGTCGGGCCGTGTGGTAAAAATTTTGCTGCGATCATAATCTCCGCGGCTGATGCACGCCAAATGATTATAACTTAACCCATGTGCTTGCGCTATAGCCGCAACAATTTTGGTTTTGTAACTATGGCGATACTGTTTAGCATGATATTGATAGAAGAAAAACAGGCCCACACCGGCAAGTATTAGTGGCCACGCGCTTATCTTAAATGCCATAAAAGCCAGGCCGATACCAATACCAATTAAACCGTACAGTTTTATTTTGCTGGCAATAGTCTTGCGGCTGGTTTCCAGTTCAGCCAGATTGGGTTGCAGCGCAGTTTCGTAAAACGACTTAAAGTCGGTAATGCTGTGCATGCGTTACGAATTGAACAACGCTTTCGCGCTTACATTCTGGCGTTCGGCTTCAGCAATTACAAAAACTTCTTTGCGCTTAAAGTTGAAGATGCCTGCAAAAATATTAGACGGGAATTTATCTACGGCATTATTGTAAGCTGTTACAGCGGCATTGTAGGCTCTGCGTGCAGCCGAGATTTGTTCTTCGGTTTCGTTCCAGCTTCGTTGCAACATGGTGAACTGTTCGCTGGCTTTCAGATCGGGATAATTTTCTACGGATACCATCAAACCTTTTACCGTACCTGAAATCTGATTTTCGATGGCTACTTTTTCATCGGTAGTGGTGGCGGTGTTTGCTCTGGCGCGTAAGTCGGCCAGTTTGGTAAAAATTTCGTTTTCGTGTTTCATGTAGGTTTTGGCAACTTCTACCAGGTTAGGCAGCAGATCGTATCGTTTTTTCAACATCACGTCTATCGTGCCAAATGCATTTTCTACATTGTTGCGCGCGCCTACCAGGTTATTGAAGGTAAGCACCGCACCGATCAATACAACAATTACAATTCCGACAATTAAGAACATAGGTTATGGGTTTAACACAGCTAAGGTAAAATTAAATTTTTAAAAGGATGGAAGACATTTATTTTGCTGGTAGGGGCTGAATCCAATATTTCTCTTATTTTTAAACGTAAAACATTTGATCCCAAAACATCAGCTATGAAATTTTTAATTACTCTTTTTATTGCGTTAAGTAGTCTTGCATTAAATGCGCAGTTTTTACTACCTAAAGCAGGTCTAACGCTTTCCACCTTTGAGGTCGAAAATACAAGCGGAATGACATCCCGAATGGGCCTAATTGCTGGTGTCGGATACAACATCAATATCGGTGATAAATTTTCAATTCAGCCTGAACTAAACTTTGTGCAGAAAGGCAGTAAATCAAAAAGTAATTTTGATGAGTTCCCGTACGGAGGTGGATATATTGAATACAGAAGTTCTGATGAAGCACGATTGAACTACCTGCAAATGCCGGTAATGTTTAAACTAACCTTTGGCGATGCTACAAAAGTTTATATAAACGCGGGGCCTTCAATCGGTTTTGGACTTAATGGAAAAGGTAATTTTAAAACGTCTGTGTATGAGGAAGATCCTTTTGGTTATATATTCGAATACACCGATGATAGAGACTACAAGATTCTTTTTAAAAAGGAACCAGATGGTTATGAAGGTGTCGATAATTATGTAGATAACCGCATTAATTTAAGTTTGCAAGTTGGAGGCGGTGTTATCCTAATGGAAAAGATAATCATCGATCTGCGTTATGGCATTGGCTTAACAGATCTCTATGATGACGGTAAATCAAAATTTAGAGTACTGCAGGTAACATTAGGTGTTCCAATCAGGTTATAGGCTAGTTATTGAGTCAATCTAAAAATAAAATAGTCGCCCATACAGGCGACTATTTTTATATTCAACATTCGAATTATTAATTCCGACCGCGCTTGCCCGATCCTGAGCCAGATGAACCTGATCCGGAATTAGACCGTTGTGATTGTCCGCCCGAAGATTGACGCGGTTCACTTTGTCTTACCGATGGTTGCGAGGGGCGTGACTCCTTTCTTACTTCAGTTCGGTTTCCACCTGAGCCAGAATTACTCGAACGATTTTCGCGCGGTTGCTCAACCGTGCGGTTGTTATTCTGATTGGTAGAACGTTCACCAAAACTTCTGTTGCTTGAGTTATTATTCCGCTCAGTAGTGCGCGTATTGTTTTCGTTTGTACTTCTGCGCCACTGGTTTGTTTCAGTAGTGCGATTCGTTTCTTCTCTGCGGCCCTGATTTATTTCTGACCTATCACGGCTGTTTTCGCGCCCCGACCATTCATTTGAAGAACGGGTTCTGTTAGTGGTTGAAGCACTTCGGTTACGATTATCGTAGCGCATGGTGCGGCTATCACGTTCGCGCGAATCACCATATACAGTTCGCGTGGAGCGGTACGTACTGATCTGATCGCGATGGCGATTGTACACAATTACCGAGGTACTGCGGTGCGGATAATAAATTCTACTTGCGTAACGAATGCGCGGGGCATCACAATATCTATAGTAAGGGCGGTACACATGCCAACGTGGATAGTAGTTTACATACGCAATTGGTCTCCAACTGCGCCACCAGAAAGGCCAGTAATCCCAATACCAGGGCGATACCCAGGGTGAGTAGTACGGACTATATACATATTGTACAAAAGGCCAGCTCCATACGTTCACATAAGTTTGTGTGGTAGTGGTACCCGCATTGATGCGAACCTCCTCAGTCGGTTCAATAATGGTTTCAATACCATACACATCGGCATCGCCAGTTATTTGAAGAATGGCTCTTCCGTTTTCAAGTTTCTCCAGCGAGATTACGGCAATATCCTGAAACTCGTTTCTGGAGATGACAGCCTGCATGGTAAAGGTGTGAATGTTGCCTTCGTTGCGATCGATTACCCGAATGTAGTCGATGTTGCCATCACCATTCAGGTCGAGGTTATTCACTTCCGATTCCGGCAGGTTTAATAATCGTTCGAACTCTTCAGGCGAAGCGGACTTCTTGAATAATTCGAGCGCACCTTCCAGGCTGAAATTATCGCCTGGCACTTGTTCGCGTTCTTGTGCATGCACAGTTGCCACTCCCAGCAACATCAGCACGATAGTTTTCATCCACAGCGTTTTCATAGCGTTTTGTTTGTTTAATTATACGCATCAGAAAACAAAGGGTAGGCCAAACCCCTATAGTTGGCATAACTACCCAAAGTGCCATTCAGTATGTAATTTTTTTTGATTGATTGGGTAAAAGAAAAAGTTGAGGAATCTTCTGAAAATTGGGCTTGCTTACTCAGATTGTGATGCATTAAACCTATCTTTACAAATCTTAAACAACCAAAATCACTTATGAAACTTAAATTCTTGTTGTTAGTCGTTCCTGTAGTTGCCCTGAGTTTATTCATTCAGTCATGTGGCGATGATGAGGAACCAGTTAAAAATGTGTTGTCGAGCGATTCGCCTGCCCGCCACCGGCGCGCCACGATGCCGGCGGACGAACAGGGTAAAATGCCGCCGATACGACCGATTTTCCGCGCCGGACGGCGCGCCCATCAGCGAGGCTTTCCCACGTGTCCGAACACCCCGATCACGGCGCCCCCGCACCCGCCGCCAACTTCATCCGCAACATCATCGACGAGGACAACCGTACCGGCAAATGGGACGGCCGCGTCGAAACGCGTTTCCCCCCGGAA
>DPSB01000525.1 GCA_003537495.1 Cytophagales bacterium
GTGCCGGTTCCTTTTTTGATAATTCCCCCCGTTCCGGTTCCTAATGAACTAGCAAGCGCACCGCCTGTTGCACCATCCAGTGTAAGATCAAAACCAGCACCTGTTATTGTACCTGCATTGGAGATATTGATTGTACCGTTTGACCCGGAAATAGTAGCCGAGCTACCTAAAGTAATAAGACCGCCAAAAGTGGCTCCCGTAACTGAGCTATTAAACAGTGCACCGCTACCTGAAATCCCAGTACCATTTAACGTCAATGGTTCTGCTGCAGCATAATTTTGTCCGCTTATATCAATGGCTGCTCCGGTATTAACAATGGTTCCACCTGCAGTAGTACCTAACGCAGTTAATGAACCAAGACGAAGCGTACCTGTATTTACCGTGGTTGTGCCCGTGTATGTACTAACGCCAAACAGGTTAAGTAAACCTGAGCCAGATTTTATAAATCCTGATGCACCACTAATACCCGAAGAAATCTGTAAATCGGGAGTAGCACCGCCATCGGCAATAGTAAACGTTCTGGTTGATCCCCCTAAAGCAATTGGTGCACCTATACTCGCAGTCGCTCCACTTGCGTTTGTAGTCACATCCCCGGCAAGGGTAAGAGTACCCGTACCAGTAATTGAGGTACCCGTCATGTTGATTGCGGCTACGGTAGTAATATTGTTTGTCCCTAAAGCAAAAACTCCACTATTTACACTCAGGTTGCCGGATATCGATTTGCTGGACGTAAGTGAAACGGTATTATTTCCGCCACCGCCCGTATTGGCGATTGTGAGATCATTAACGGTTGCTGGTAATCCATTACCTGTGGATTGATTGGCTGCTCCGACATAACTGTAGTTTGCAGTAGCGGGGAAAGTTCTGGTGCCAGCTACTTGTATGTTTCCAGATGTGGTAGGACTGGTGGTTATACCATTGGTTGATCCTATGCGTAACGTTGCAGTAGCACCAAGAATAAAATCACTGTCATTTCCAGTTACCGAAAAACTATCTGTAATTAAACCCGTGGAACTTACGGTTAAATCACCATTATTTTGCAAGAATCGATTTGCCCCTCCCGATCTTACGCTAAGGGTACCATTAATTATACTAACACTGGATGAAGAGAGAGTCATGTTTACTCTGAAACCTGATCCATCAATACCCAGAATCAGCGTTTCTCCAGCAGCGATCGTTAGCGGGCCAGTAATTGTTACCGCAGCCACTGTGGCTGCTGCTGTACTACTCAACAAACAAGACCCATTAATAGTAAGCCCGCCAAGCGAGATGGTGGGTACGTTGGTGATATTGCCAGATTGATCTGAGTTTATTACTACCACATCTCCGGCCACGGGTGGTGTACCCCCACTCCAGTTTGCACCTACCGACCAATCTCCACCGGTCGCGGGCAACCAGTTTTTCTGGGCGAAGGCACTTGTACCGGCTGTAAGTATCAGAAATACAAGAAGAAAGCGAAAAAAATAAAGGGGGAACTTTGAAACAGACTTAACTGCTGATAACAAACACAGATGTGAAAGCAGTCGTAAAGTCAAGGACATAGGTGCGGAGTTGGCCAACTACAATTTCTGAATAATATAGACTCAGTAAAAGTAACCATTTTGGCTGAAATCAGGGCTTAACGCAATAATTTACCTTTATCATTTAATTTCATCAGGGCCATTTTCTTTTGGCCGTTTAGTCCGCCAACGGTCATAGTGCCCAGAACCATGATCTTTCCATCCGGAAGTTGAAGTACGGCCCCGGCTTCATCAAAAGATTCGCCACCGAAAACTTCGGGGCCCCAAACGGGTTGAATTTCACGATCAAGTTTGAAGAGCGACAAGTCTTCGGCAAGGTTTGAGTTAACATTTTGCGTAGCTGAGATGAGATAATCGTTATTGAGTAAATTGTAATAACCATTTAGTTTCAAACTACCATCTGTCCCCAAAGTACTTCCATTAAACTGAGCCGTTACATCATTAGCTGGATTTAACACTAAAGATCGCTTTAGCTTAACGAGATAAGGTCTTGAAATACCTGATTGATTTGTTGCTATTCCACATAACAAATAACCCCTATCAAATAAATCTGGGGTATTTACATCAATAACTGCAAGCAGCTTTTCATCCTCTACAGAAGAGCCCAATGCGTCAAAAAAAGCTTCACTATTACCTGACTCAACTCCATCGTCATTAAGTCTAAACAACCAATACTTAAAATCCCTGTTGGTTCTTGAGATGTTGGTATAACCAAAACCATAATAAGTGTTATTGTCAAGTTGAATCATCTTAACAACAACATCTTCGGCATCCATTATCCCTTTAGATCTCCAACTCACATCAGAAATTATGTCAAGTGGAGAATCTGTAAATCTAAGTACCATTCCGTCTTTAGTGTCATTTACACTTGGGGACAAAATATCTGTAGTCGAACCAGTAACTATGTAACCAGCTGAGTTAGTTAATCCTTGACTGATAACAGTTATTGAAGTCACTTCTTCATTTCCTAAACTATAGCTATTCAATCCATATCGAATACTATCCAGCTCTCCCCCATTTCCATCCAGTATTTTAACAAACACATCCCTATTCCCAACCGCCATCTCTGTTTCACCAGCAATTATTAACCTACCATCAACGGGATGCAACTCAATATCCTTAACGGCATTGTTCTTATCGGAAAGCCCGATCATGTTTTCCCAGATTACTTTCCCATTTAGGTCAACTTTAACCACATAGATCATTTGCATCCCACCGGGCTGAGTACTGTTACCCACCATTGCAATCGCATTGTCAGATGTTAACACAAAATCAACACCAGTCTGTTCGCCTTCTACTCCGTAAAACTTCAGGAAGGTGTCTTCAGCCAGCAACGGAATATTGCGCTCGGTATCACAACTTAGTATTAACCCAAATATCACTATAAAAACCAGTCTTCTCATTCTTTTGCAGTAGTAGCCGTCTCACTTTTACGTTTCAAAAAATCGAAGGGTGATTTTGCTTTCTTTCTTGGATTATAGAGCGGCCGGATAAAACCCACAGAAATAGAAATATTATCTAACCGGAAGAA
>DPSB01000438.1:0-1979 GCA_003537495.1 Cytophagales bacterium
GGTATTGCATCAAGCCATTTCATGGAAAGGGAAAGATTGTTCTATAAAAGTAAAAATTAGAAGGGAAAGCCGACCAATGTAATGTATTAGCGATTAATTGAATTTTAGAGGTGTTTACCTACCTTAGCCTAAGTTTATGAATAAGGCATCTGTACACCAAACAGGTTTGAATTAGCGTTTACTTTACATGAGGAATGTTTTTTTATTGTTATTCATAATGGCATTGGCGCTCACGGCCTTTGCTCAGAAAATTACGCTTTCGGGAAGGATAATCGATAAAGAAACCAAAGAACCACTGCCCTTTGCCACGCTGGGTATTAAAGGCAAAGCCATTGGTACCATAACCAACCTGCAAGGCGAATTTGATTTTCACATTCCGGCCGAACTGCGCAACGATTTATTTACACTTTCCATGCTCGGCTACAAACCGTACGAGGCTCCCGTGTGGACATTACTAGAAATTAAACCGTTGGTAATTGAAGTTGAAAAATCTACCTACTTACTAAACGAAGTAACGGTAGCAGATTCATTAACCGGTGGCGAGATTCTGATGATTGCGCTTTCGCGGATTGAGCAAAACTACCCCATGCAACCTTACCTGATAGAAGGTTTCTATCGCGACCTTAAAAAAGTGGGCGGCACTTACATTGCATTGCTGGAAGCAGCCGTAAAAATTTATGATGAAGACTACACTGAACCTCGTAACAAATACAAACTGCGCGAACGCGTTGCCTTACAGGAAGTACGTAGAAGTATAGGTTATGCAAGCCGGTTTACTTCTTACTTCGATCAGGATAATTTGTTGGAAGATTTGTTGCTGCATAACAGTGTGCGCTACCGCCACTTTCCGTTGGAAGAAGTTTTTTATAAAAGTCTGAAACGAGAGAAAGAAACAGTTTATAACGGGCATGATGTATATGTGGTAAGCCATAGTCAGGATTATCTGCTTAGGGTTTTTGTAGAGAAAGATAACTACGCCATTATTCGGGTAGAGTTTGAGAGCAAACAGGAAGAAGCACTTACTAAAAAGCGCGGCATGGAAAGCCGGTTTGTAGGCTTAAAGCGAATAATGGAGTTTAAACCGTTTTTAGGAAAGTATTATCTCAATTTCCTTACGGTAGATTCTAAAATAAACTGGTACGACATCCGCACCAAAGAACTAAAGTTTGAAACCGAACTCAATCAATACCTTTTGGTAAACGATATTGTTCCCAACACCATCAGGCGCGTGGCCACCACCGAAAAGATGCGCAACTATGGCTTGCAATATCAAGATCGGCCATACAACAAGGAGTTTTGGGACAACTACAACGTCATTAAAGAAAGTCCGCTGGATCGTAAAATCTTAAAAGACCTTGAACGTAACGGCCCGTTAGAGAAGCAGTTCAAGGATCATGAGTTTTAGTCTCTGCAATATCGCCAAACAAATTTGGGTCACTAAGACACAAAGCCACCAAGATTCCACAAAGGAAATACCCGGTTTGTAATATCAATTACTTAAGATTTGTCAGCGCTTCTTTTACTCTTCGCATGGCTTCTATCAATTCCTTTTCAGAAGCGGCATAAGAAAGGCGCACACATTTCTCTTCACCAAAAGCGCCACCAGGCACTAACGATACATGCGCCTTCTCTAACAGATATAAACACAACTCATCGCCATCTTTAATCACCCAGTCGCCATCTTTCTTGCCATAATAAGAACTCACATCCGGAAAGAAATAAAACGCGCCTTGCGGGTAGTTGGCCTTTACACCCGGAATTTCTTTCAATAAATTATAAACAATATCTCTGCGCTTATGATAGGCCTTCACCATTTCAGTTGTTGGCCCAAGATCTCCGGTAACGGCAGCCAATGCACCACGTTGTGAAATTGAACAGTTAGCTGAGGTAATTTGTCCTTGCACTTTATTACTACCCTCTACCACCCATTTTGGCGCAGCAATGTAACCCACGCGCCAGCCCGTCATGGCAAAGCCTTT
>DPSB01000438.1:2301-3010 GCA_003537495.1 Cytophagales bacterium
GTAAAGATGCCATACTGGTTTGGTCGCCCGTAAAATTGATGTGTTCATAAATCTCATCTGCAATTACCATTAAGCCTTCGTGCTTCAAAACTACTTGGGCAATGGCTTCTAATTCTTTTTTGCTGAATACAGAACCGGTTGGATTACAAGGCGAAGAGAATATGATTGCTTTTGTATTTTTTGTGATTGCCGCCTCCACCTGAGCAGCCGTTACTTTAAAATCATTTTCGAGCGTTCCCTTTACAATTACGGGTGTGGCTTCGGCCAAACGTACAAGCGCATCGTAACTTACCCAATACGGTGAGAATACAATAACTTCATCGCCCGGATTTAACAATGCCAGCATTACGTTGGCAATGGATTGTTTTGCTCCATTGCTTACCACAAAATTTTCGGCTTTGTAGGGCACATTGTTTTCCTTCTGGTACTTGGCTGCTAAGGCTTCGCGCAAATCCTGATAACCCGCTACGGGCGGGTATGAAAAATACTTTCCATCATCGATTGCCTTTTTAGCAGCATCGCAAATATGTTGAGGAGTTTTAAAATCGGGCTCGCCCAAACTCAGGTTAATTACATCGATACCGCGGCTTTTAAATTCGCGGGCTTTGGCCGCCATTGCCAGTGTGGCCGATTCTTGTATGGCCTCAATACGATTAGAAAGTTTGCTCATATCAGTTTTAAAAATGTGCCCAAAAGTAAGAAAGAATCT
>DPSB01000211.1 GCA_003537495.1 Cytophagales bacterium
TAGTAACACATCAAAATCACCCTCGCGTCCAATTTCATCAGTTGTCTGTTTGGTTCGCACCATATTGCCTAACATAGCAGCTTCTAATACACTGTAATCAATTTTAAAATTGAAACGTTCGGAAAGTTCTTTGTAATCAAACACGTAGTACTCTTTATCTACATTGCTTACTACTGTAATAGAATCTTTGTTGATGAGGGCTTTGCCGCCCTGTACACCCACCACCGAAAAAGTCATCCAGATAACGCTGTCTTTACGAATGCGGATGTTGGCTTTTACTTCGCGCTCGCGCTTGTCATCACGAAAAACCATGCGGGCTTTACCGTGCATAAAACCAAAGTCAATCTCTTCAATGTCCAGCGATTTGGGGGCCTGGGGTAATGTAACTATAGGAACAGTCTTGCGTTGGCAAGCCTGCAAGAACACAAGCGATGCCAGTCCAAAAAGTAAAACGAAACTACGCATGCACAAAAATTAAAGCCACGCAAAGGTAAATTAATTTAGCCTTCGGTTGTTAATTTTTTTATCCAGCCGGGTATGGTCGGCACTTGATTCGCGGGCCTTTTGCCATTGTTTTACAGCATTATCTACCTCGCCCAGCTTAAAAAGGATGTCGCCATAATGTTCCCAATGGGTGGATGAAACCTGCGCGCCTTGCACCACTTTCTCAATAACCTTGCGAGCTTCTTTATATTTTTCCTGTGCAAACAGTACCCAGGCATACGTATCAAGGTAAGATGAATTGTTGGGAAATGTTTTTACAAGTTGGGCTGCCATCTTATCGGCTTTGTCCAGATTTTCTTTGCGAAGGGCTAAGTAATAACTGTAGTTGTTCAATACAATGTCGTTGTTCGGATTATAAGCCAGCGCTTCTTCATAAGCCTTATCTGACTTAGCGTAATCTTTTGAGCCATTGTAACAATCGCCCAACATAGTATTCAAATCGTTTACAAAGGCTGGGTTGGAGGTGCTGAGTTTTTTGGCTTGCTCAAATGAGTAAGCCGCATCGCGATATTGTTTCTTTTTCAGTAACCCAAAACCGTTGAAATAATATACCATGCTTTGATTGGGAAACAATTCAAGGGCTTGTTCAGCATGGTGTATGAGGCTGTCTAACTGATTGGCTTGCGATTCCAGGTAAAGTAGATTTTGCCAGGCCTCGTAATTGCCCGTTCCGTTTTGGATAGCCTGTCTGTATTTTACCAATGCCTCTTCATCGCGATTCAGAGCCATATATAAATCACCACTTACTATATATACGTTGGCATCGCGTGCATAGTCCGCTTCCAGTTTTTCTATCAGTTGAAGTACAAACTTTTCCATTGCCGGGTTGGGTGCAGTCTTCTGCGTAAGCGTTGCACTGTATGTACTTACCATAAGTAGTTTGCTATCCAGATTTACCTGTGGATCCTGAATAACATCTAACACATATTGTTGAGATTTTTCTTCCTGCCCATTATCGCGGTAAAGTCCGGCCAACAACATTTTTACAGTTCCAGCTTCTGAATTCTCTTGCAAATATTTTTCGAGCATGGTAATGGCCTTGGTGCGATCTCCGGTTTGCGCCAGGAGTTCGGCATACGCCATCATAAACCGTGGTTCCTCCGGGTAGGCGTTAGCGAGCTTTTCACCTTCGGCCAGGGCATCGGCAATTTTACCTTTATCTAAATAGATGCGTTGCTTTTGTTGCGATGAGATTTCGTTTACACCCAACAAACTCTCCGCACGGTTATAGGTTTTAAGTGCATCTTCTTCGCGTTTACTGTATACATAAAGTGCGGCCAGATCGAACAGATGTTCTTCGGTACCCTTTATTTCTTTCATCATGGTTTCGAGGGTGGCAGTGGCTTTATCCAGATTATTAAGGCTGGCATAAATGTTAGAAGCCAATAAATAGAAGTATTTGTTTTTCTTTTCGAGGCGCAATGCATTTTCAATACTCATAGCCGCCTGCCGCTGATCTTCGTCTTTTACACCCTTAGCCCATACTTCGGCAATTTTATAATGCACGGTTGCATTTTCGGGTGTGAGTTCGGCTGCCTTTTGAAAATACAACAAGGCTTTGGAGTAATCTTCCAACACAAAAAACTTCTGACCTTCGGTAAACACAAATTCAGATTCGCGTTGTCTCGCACCTTCTGATTTTATTTCAACTGGCTTGCGCTTTTGCGCGATACCCAAAGTGTGTATGGCCAGCAGGCAGAGAATTATACTATATGTTCGAATGTACTTCAAAAGGCTTCAAATTAAATTCGTGTATAATCGCCAGCATCTATATCGGATGCGTTGCCTTCAAAACCAACGTAATTCCCTAACAAACTATTTTTCATTACAGCATTCCGGATAGAACAATTCTTTTGCACAATAGAATTACTGATGCGGGAATCTGAAATTTTAGTATCCTGACCAACAGAAACGTGCGGGCCGATAACTGAGTTTTCGATTATTACACC
The DNA here is from genome assembly GCA_003537495.1 of Cytophagales bacterium. Lineage (GTDB taxonomy): Bacteria > Bacteroidota > Bacteroidia > Cytophagales > Cyclobacteriaceae > ELB16-189. The sequence goes on from DPSB01000211.1 coordinate 2,454, forward strand.
ATCGGCAATAAATACAGGCTGTATCACTATAGAATTCTTTAAGGTAGCCTTTTCCGAAACCAGTTTCTGCTCTTTAATGATTTCAAGATAACGTTGGTTGGTTTGCACCATGTTGTCTTTATTGCCACAATCGAGCCACTCCTGCACCTGGCCGGGAACAAATGTGGCTCCCTTCTTTTTCAGGTTTTCAAGGGCTGTTGTAAACTGATACTCGCCTTTTTCTTTAATGTCATTGTCGAGCAGGTACTGCATTTCGGTGCGCAGTTTTTCGCCATGCTTAAAGAAATAGATTCCGATGATGGCCAGGTCGGATACAAACGTACTGGGTTTCTCAATCAACTCGATAATTTCACCTTGCGCATTGAGCTTAACCACCCCAAACTGCGAAGGGTTTTCTACGCGCTGCACCCAGATGGTGCCGTCTTTACTGGTATCTAATTTGAAGTCGGCCCGGAATAATGTATCAGCAAAAGCCACAATAACTTTTCCTTCAAATAATTCTTTTGCAAACAATAAAGCATGCGATATGCCCATGGCTTGTTCCTGATAATATATTTTACCCTCGGCCCCAACAGCTTTTGCTACCGATTTTAAATCTTCTTCTACCTGTTTGCCAAACGAAGGGTGAACAATAAACCCGATGTATTTTATTTTTTCAGGACACACGCGGGCAATGTCTTCTACTAAGCGGTGAACAATAGGTTTGCCTGCAATGGGCAACAAAGGTTTGGCGGTTGTGAGTGTGTGCGGGCGCAGGCGCTTGCCTAAGCCAGCCATCGGTATAATAATATTCATAGTAGTGCGTGAGAAGTAAAACTACTAAAATTCTGAATGGGTAGATTGGGTAAGATTCTTCTTTTCGATCCAGTACACCAATCCAATAAAGGCCATAATAATAATCGCATGAAAGCCAGTTGCTAACCATTGGCTTTCCAATTTGACTCTGCTTATCAAAGAGATTAAAGAACCGGTAAACACGATGTACGCAATATCGCGCGACATCCAGTAAGGAATAGGATAATATTTCTGGCCTAAACCGAAACAAATGGCAGCCATAGCGGCATAGCAAATTACCGCAGCTAAGGCACTGCCCATAAAACCCGCCATGGGTATCAGAAAATAATTTCCGGCCACGGTAATAACTGCACCAATTATAGTGATGAGGGTACCGTAATGTGTTTTATCTGTGAGCTTAAACCAAACACTGAAATTATAGTACATCCCTAAAAATAAATAGGCCAGTAAAAGCACTGGCACAATGCTTAAACCTGACCAGAAATTTTCACCGATAATGTATTTCAGTATATCAAGGTTAATGCTAATGCTTAACCACACCAGGCAACACGCGATTACAAAAAAATGGTTTACCTGCGCAAACAGCTTAGGTGAGTTTTTGTCTTGTGCGTTGGAAAAAAAGAAAGGCTCGGCTGCGTAGCGAAAGGCTTGAATACCCAGATTCATAAACACCGCGAACTTATACACGGCACCAAAAATCCCACCGGCATCCTTTTGCGAAACTCCGTCATAAAAATTTTTGGGTAGCCACCAATCCAGCATACTGCGCGAGAACATTTCGTTTACCATTCCCGCAAGGCCGGTTATCATTACCGGGTATGCGTATTGAAACATTTGGGGCGAAAGTGTTTCGTCCCATGCTGGTCGCCACGCTAAAAGTGTTTTAATAAAAAACACAATAAAGAGAGCATTGGCGATTAACGTGGCCAGAAACACATAGCCTACACCGATGGCCGGATCGTAATTACATTTTAGAAAATAATAATTAAGGCCTAATACAATAGCTACGTTTAGAATTTTAGCTATTGCAAACTGAAATGCTTTTTTCTGCAAGCGCAGTTGAGCAAACGGAATGGCAACCAGCGCATCGATAAACATGGTAATTACAAGCCAGGTGATAAATTGAGAACTGCTGGCTTGCAATACAGATGCGATGGGTACAGCACCTAACAACATTAGAATAGTTAACGATCCGCTTATTGCGATAACGCTGGTTTGCGCCAGATTAAAAATTCGTTTGGGATCCGCACCGGGTTTGGTGGCAAACCGAAAATATGCGGTCTCCATTCCAAACATGTAGATGATGTTAACCACGGCTACATACGCATATAGTTTTGTTAGCTCGCCATACTCTGCTTCGCTAAACATATTAATGGTGTGCAGCGGTACCTGCAGAAAATTAATCATGCGTGGTACAATGCTGCCAAGCCCATAAAGGGCAGTTTCGCCAGCAAGTCGTTTCAGTTTACTCACTCTATAAAATTACGGATTGACTCAACAAATCAGTTCCGGATGCTTGTCTAAATTCTCGAGTATATCTTTTGTCATCTCCTCCAATCCAAACTGATGTTTCCAACCCCAATCTTGCCGAGCCGGAGTATCATCAATTGATTTAGGCCACGAATCGGCAATAGCCTGACGAAAATCCGGTTTATATGAAATCTCAAATTCCGGAATATGTTTTTTAATAGTAGCTGCCACTTGTGCCGGGCAAAAACTCATGGCACCAATGTTATAGCTCGAACGGATTTTTACTTTCTCAGCCGGAGCTTCCATTAAATCCAATGTTGCTTTCACGGCATCGTCCATGTACATCATAGGCAAATATGTATCGGCAGCCAGAAAGCACTCATATTTTTTTTCTTTAATGGCCTTGAAGTAAATGTCCACGGCATAATCGGTAGTGCCGCCACCGGGTGGTGTTTTATACCCGATCAATCCGGGATAGCGCAAGCTGCGCACATCCACACCATATCTTCTGAAATAATATTCGCACCACAACTCACCGGCAAGTTTGGTAATGCCGTAAACCGTGGTGGGATCCATGATGGTATCTTGTGGCGTATTTTGTTTAGGGGTTGTTGGGCCAAAGGCAGCAATTGAACTTGGCCAATATACTTTATGAAGTTTTAGTTCGTGGGCAGCTTCCAATACGAAGAGTAAACTCTCCATATTTAACTTCCATGCCCAACGCGGATCTTTCTCGCCAGTGGCCGATAACAGGGCGGCAAGGTGATAGATCTGTGTGATTTCATGTTTGCGGATTAACTCAAAAAGTCGATCGCGCTGCATGACATCAAATTTTTCGTACGGCCCTTCTTTTAAAATACCCTGCGCATCTTTTATGTCGGAGGCCACCACGTTTTCCTGACCGTAGATTTTCCACAAGCCTTGTGTTAACTCCGATCCCAATTGCCCACCGGCTCCAATCAATAATCCTTTGGTTTTCTTCATACGAAAAAATATGGGTGCGAAGATATGAAAATTGCCCTCACCCCGTCTTGTTTGCATTGCAGTTGTCTTCCGACCCAACGGATGAAGTTTTGAAAATAATGAAGTCAGGTTGAAAAACCTGACTTCATTGAGTTAGGCGTCTGACGGCTGTTAACAGAAGTGCCCTCACCCCGTCTTCGTTCCTAAGACACCCCTCTTCCCGATAGCTATCGGGAAGAGGGGAAGGGTAATTTTATTTCTTCACTTTCACAATCGGCAACCGAATGCTGCTGGGATATTGCGAAGAGTGGTGAATTTTGTTGTGTGCAACTTTAGCTGTTGATTCATCATAGTTATTACCACCGGTATTTAGGTTGCGATCGAAGCGCGGAAAGTTACTACTGGAAACTTCAATGCGGATGCGATGTCCTTTCTCGAAATAGTTGCTGGTACTCATTGGGGTCATCTCTACTTTGTAAACTTTGCCGGCTTCCATAAACACTTCTTTCTCGTAGCCCTCGCGGTAACGCACCCGTTGAATGGTTTCATCTAAGTTGTAAGCCTTCCCATCCGGATATACATCAATCAGTTTTATTGTAACGTCTGTATCTTTTACATCTGAGGATAGATATAAAGTAGATTCAATGAATCCACTTACCTCAACGCCTTCGGCCAGAGGTTCGCTCGTATAAACCAAAATGTCTTCGCGCTTTTCCATCTCCTGCTGATCAAACGCTCCACCTTGTACCGCATTACCGGTGCAACACACATTGCCACCAAGCGAAGTAACGGGGTTCATCGGATCGTACGTAAATGCATCGGGATTGTCTTTCGATACTTTTTTGGTTACGAGTTTACCATCGCCATTCAAGGTATTGGCTTTGCCTTTGCTGTCTAAATAATAAGGAGTCATTACGGTATTGGCGGGAGGCCATACATCAGAAGTTTGCCATTTGTTTGAACCCATTGTATAGTAACGAACCTTAGGCATATCCTTAAACGGTTCGCCCTTCAGCCAATGATCGAACCAACCGGTAATCAGTTCATCATAATTCAGGCGCGCATCGCCTACACTCCTCTGGCCAACTACTGTGTTTTCTGTTGCGCGTGTATAAGCACAATGTAAGGTTGGGGCAATAACTAAATACTGATTGTCGCGTACATTCTGGTCTTTGGCATTTTGCCTTACGTGATTGTATAACGCAATGTTGGGACTTGAGGAAACATCGTACCACGACACAAACCAAAAGCTCGGAGTATTGAAGGGCATGTTATCATGATACAAACCGCCTTCAAACCAGGCCGGGTCGTTTGGCTTACGCCTGATCATTTTTTCATATACACCCACCGGCCCATCAACTGCTTTGATAATATCCTGAACGGGTAAGTGACTCAGTCCTTCTTTCCAATCTACTTTTGGATAGCGAGGTGCCATATCATAAAATTTTTGAATGCGTTGTAAATCTTCCTGACTTACATTCTTGGGCAGGTTAGGTTTGGCTACATCGTGTTGTGTTCCATAAAGCCATGCAGTAAAAAGCATTTGTCCGGCTCCACCTCGGTACCAGTTACCTTGCTCATTAAATTTACCTACGCGACCAACACCGGCACCATAACCTTGTGGCACCATAGCAGCCAATGCTGGATGTTCCAAAGAAGCTACCGCCATTTGCCACTCGGCAGTAGAAGAACAACCCAACAATCCGATTTTACCATTGCTCCACGCTTGTTTCGACATCCATTCAAATGCATCGTAGCCATCCGTTAATGGAGTTCCCAGAATATCCCACTCGCCTTCGCTGAAAAACCGGCCACGTTCATTTTGCACTACATAAGCATAGCCTTTGTTAACCATCTCCAGCGCAGTTTGCAGCGTGCGCGTTACCAGCTCGCCATCGCGGTAGCTGTTAAAGTTGTAAGGCGTACGCGAAAACACAATGGGGTATTTGCCATTGCCTTTTGGGCGATAAATGTCGGTTGAAAGCCGAATGCCATCACGCATGGGCATCATTACTTTCTGATCGACTACGGCAACCTTTTTAAGTTGCTCCAGAACGTTTTCTTTCTCCTGCGCATAGCCGACTACGGAAAGTAGCAAGGCTATAAATAGTAACTTTATTTTCATGGTAGATGGGTATGATCTTGCAGAAAATTAGAAAGGATTATGTTAGCAGAAGTCGATAAGTTTATGATCGGTAAATCGAAGGTTTAAAATAATCAGTCGATGCTTTTTTAATAGCTTTGCATAATGACATTTGAAGAATACCTGATCAGTAAAAAAATAGATGGCTCCGCATTTCAAACTGCGGAGCCTGCTTTATGGAATGAGTGGAACAAACTTTTTGAGCAGATGAGTCCAGCCAGCTTTACTTCGCAAAAGCTTTATCTGATAAATCCAATCCGCAGAAAATACCAGCTAAAAGTGGAGGTAACTGAAACACCTAAACCTGTGGTTGCTGCCAAGCCTGTAATGAAACCAAAACCGAAAATTAATTGAACCATGTATAAGAAACTTCAACCTGTATTACAGAAAGAATTAAACTCCATTCGCGAAGCCGGCCTCTTCAAGAAAGAAAGAATTATTACCACACCACAAGGTGCCGATATAAAAACCAACGATGGAAAAGAAGTAATTAATTTTTGTGCGAATAATTATTTGGGGCTCTCTTCGCATCCGCGCGTTATAGAAGCTGCTAAGCGCGCCATTGATACGCATGGTTTTGGTATGTCGTCCGTACGATTTATTTGCGGCACCCAAGACATCCATAAGGAATTAGAAAAGAAGATTTCTGATTTTCTCGGCACAGAAGATACCATTCTATATGCCGCGGCTTTCGATGCCAATGGTGGTGTGTTTGAACCTTTGTTGGG
>DPSB01000036.1:0-3880 GCA_003537495.1 Cytophagales bacterium
GATTAGCCTGTTTTCGCTTCTCCTTTATAAACCTGGATAATGTGCTGTTATCTTTATTCATTATACACCCTTTCGGGTATAAATATATGATGCAATTTTGAATGTATACCCCAAAAGGTATAATATCTTAAATTATAAAGTATAGTATACCCTTAAAGGTATAAAATGAACAAATAATTGATTTTTTGAATCCAAAATTGGGCGAATGGGTGGGCTAACAGGACCCACCGCCATGGTTTGTGGCGCCCGAACCAGGCTTAAAGCCCGGGGCGTCTCGAACCATCAGCCGAACGCCGACACAAGGATTTTCCCAAATATAACAACTGATTTTCATTGAGTTTTCTCATTGCCCTGGTTCGTATGCTAGGAACCAAATAAACTACTCTCTGAATCTGCGCATTACCTCCAACATAATTAAAAACAGTAACGGCCAGAAAAAAATGATTTGCCTTGAATTTAATAACTTCAAATATGAACAGTTCCATCAAATCACCAGGTATGACCCGGTTACCGGACTACCCCATTCACATTAAAAAGGCGGTCTTTTTGTTATGTAGCCTGTTTATTGTAAACATACTGTATGCGCAAAAAATCGCGTTCAGGTATCCCTTTAAATTCACTAAAAAACTGACCCAAAGCGCAAGGCTAAATAAAGGAGCATACATTCACCTTGATACGTCAAAGAAGCAAATCGCTCTTGTGCTGCAAGACATGAACCATACCGATTATGTCCTGATTGACTCAAATATGAAAACCCTAAGCAACTTCTCCCTTCCGGCGGAGAAAACAATTTTTGGTTATCAAATAGAAGACAGAATACGTAAATACTATTCAGGCGCAATATCCGATGGAAATACCTATACTTTCATTTTCCGAAAATCAACTTCGAATTCGGAGTTTACGGGCAGAATTGCAGGATTTAAATACCGCCAAAGCTTTCAGAAAGAGGTGGTAGACTTTCGAAGCAAATCTGTTAGCCAGCATAATTACCTGTCAATTCCAAAAGAGGAGGATTTTATCAGCAGTTTTTCTCAGAACAACATCTTCTATGCAATTACTGCTTTAGACGAAAGCTCTTCCCTGAAAATATACACGCTGAGCGGGGATGGCAAGGAAGACCAAAAGCTAGTTCCGTTTCCCCTCCCCTCTTGGCCCGGAAAGAAAACAAAAAAGCTGTCTGAAGTACTGGACAACACCGTCCTAATTACGGAAGGGGAAGAAACCGGGCTGGATGATGCCTCTCTCTCTTCCAAACTATATATTACCAATGAGTCTCTCGTTTTTGTGAATGACAACCTGTGGGGTGCACATACCGTGAAGATCAGCACAAGCGACTTCTCGGTATCATCGCAGACCATCAAAATGGAAAAAAATGAACAGGGCAAAGAAAATGACAAGACGTACACTTCCTGTTTTAAATCGGGTGATTTCTTCTATACTGTCAATTTGATTGACAAATCCATTTACCTTGAAATCCACGACTCGTCCGGAACGAAATTGAAGACAATTGAGATAAACGAGTTGAATATTCAGAGCATTACCAATGAAACAGGCACCTATGAAGAACATAAATGGAGCGATGTGAAATCCGACCCTGTAGATGATTTTAAGAAACTGCTTAAAGCATTTCGAAAAGGCAACCTTGGCATTACTGCCGAAAAGCGATCAAATGGCAATATTCTTGTCACCATAGGTACGCATGATATGTTGCCTATCGGATCATATTCACCCGGCAGTTCATTTACCTCTGTTAGCTCCGTTCCACAAGGTTACGGCAACCACACAACCAGTACCGGAAACATGATTGGCCCAAACCTGAGTTTAAATATCCACAGAACTACCGGTATTTCAAGCTACTCAAGAGATTCCGAGTACTACAAAAGCACCAATTTTAAACTAATGCTGGATGGAACGAAGTTAACTCCCGTGAAAGTGAGTATTCCCGAATCTGTAGCTGATCAGGTCAAAAGGCAGATCGGTGACACGGGCTCAGGGATCATTTCACAATTCAGATTTCTTGGTAAAGAATATCTCGGCTACTATGAAAGTGGGGCCGATGAATACTATTTCAAGCAGATCAAATTGAAAAAATGATGTTTTGCTGGCGTCCCGCCAACAGCGTTTGATTGGAGACAATGTATTAAGTTCTGCATCTTTGCTATGGTTGATTGTACCTCAAAATACTTCCATCTGAACACAATGCCCAGCCATGTTGTGGATCAACAAAATAGATTTCGACTATATCCGTTTGTCCCATAGCAACAACTTTCTCCCATGTATTTCCTCCGTTACTCGTTTTAAATATCCGGCTGCCAGTGCTCAGGTATCCTGTATTATCAGTAAGAAACTGAATATCGGAAAAACTATTTTGAACAAATACATCCCGTGGTGTTGTAATAAACGCAAATGAATTTCCTCCATCAGTTGACTTGAAAGTAAAGCCTGTAAAACTCGATGTATAGACGGTATTGGCAGAAGGCGCAGTAACTGTTAGCAAACCCATGTTTAACACAATTGGCGCAACGCTGTCTAGGGTCCAAGTAACAAAATCATCATGGCTGTGATAAATATACTTGTCGTACACAACCCAGGCATTATTTCCATTGATTGTAACACCGGGCATTCTAATATCAAGCGACGAAATGTTGGGAATATTGCCAATAGCTGTCCAGCTTTCTCCGCCATTCCTTGTGAGCAAAATGTTCGCATTGGTAACACATATTCCTGTCTGATTATCAGAAAAGAAGATGTCTTGGGCCTGATTCCCAAAAGTAGAGGAGCGGGTTAGGCTGACTCCTCCGTTGCTAAACCGAAAAATACTATCAAGATCATTTGACACCAGAAAAAGAGTGTTTCCTGGCGTAACGGTCATTTGAACAGCCTCAATGCCGGTTGCTATTTCAGACCAGGTAATCCCGCCATCAACCGTTTTCATTACCTGGTTCTTGTTGTCAGAAGCGTATCCCGTAAGCTGGTTAACGAAACAGAGATCGCCGCCAAACGTGTTTGTGTTACTCAAAAAAATATTGTTTGTCTTGCTCCATCCGGTTGAAAGAGTGTCTGCCTTTACAATCGGGGCATCATTTCCCTTGTCCTTGCTACAGCCGTTGATCAATGCAGGAAACAATAACAGAGTCAGTAATCTTCTCATAATAGTCTGGTGATTTTAGAACAAATTAAGAAAATAACGCTGGGTTTTCGGAAGCGGGCTGTGAATTTCTATGTTCATTCACTGAACCGCGTGGGCGAGAATCTGAAAACCTCATTATTCATACTTTTTCTGCCGGACACTTACAAACCTGGCGAAAACCTTTAGTAATCAACCTAATCTAACCACAAAAGCTATTTGGCGCAGATCCTATTTTCCCAATACTTCTCTATGAGAGATTCCTGCTCAAATCAAAGAACCTGTATTCGTCTTAAACATACGCTGGCCATAAGAATTAGTCAATGTTGTAGCGAGGGGCATGGATGACTGTTATTTTGTTGTGTGTGCCTCGAACCAAGGCGGAGGGTCCGCCGACACAGGTTGGAACAAATAAAAAAAACACTGATTTACAGTGAGTTTCTGTGCTGTGGGGCGGGATCCCTGCCTGACTGCGTCACGCAGGCAGGGATCCTTGACACAAGGATTACCCCAAATAAAAAAGAGAGCCATCACTGACTCTCTTTCTGTGGTGTGGTCCCGCCTTAGGCGGGAGACACAAGGATTTTCCCAAATAAAAAAGAGAGCCATTGCTGACTCTCACGTTCTGTGCTGTGGTCCCGACTCAGGCGGGAGACACAAGGATTTTCCCCAATAAAAAAGAGAGCCATTACTGACTCTCTCGTTCTGTGGTGTGGGGCGGGATCGAACCGCCGACACAAGGATTTTCAGTCC
>DPSB01000036.1:4141-4529 GCA_003537495.1 Cytophagales bacterium
GCTCTACCAACTGAGCTACCGCACCATTCGTTACCAACTGAGTGCAGACGAGGCTTTGCCTGCCTGCATCCCGATATTCGCTTCAAGCGAATCGTCGGGACTACCGCACCATCTTTCTCAATACGGGCAGCAAAAATAAGGGAAGTTTGGGAATAATTACAGGCCGGAACTGGATTATTTTCATTTTACCATGAACCACCCCCTGTTTAAACCATTGAAAACCATGTTCCGCAGTGGATTCCCGCTCATGCCCAATACCCGGTAAACCCGGTAAACTTTTGCAACTTTTAATACTGTCATCACTCAATACACATTACCAAAACTAACCCCACCTATTCCTTCACGTCTATTACACCCATCTACTTCACCTCCGACTTCAATACCAGAC
>DPSB01000035.1 GCA_003537495.1 Cytophagales bacterium
CATCGGTAGTAAATACACCCGAAGTATGAACAACCGGTTGAAGTTGTTCGGCTTTTAGTTCAATTGTGCTTACAGGCACAACATCTTTGGGCGTTTCGGTACTTGAGTTTTCGGGTGAGCTGCAGGCCGCTAGTAATATGCCTGCTAACATCCATGTAAGAATTGATTTCATAGTAAGTGGAATTTTTTTTTTACTTTAATGGAAATGAAGCTGTTTCGCGTTCAAGATTCGCCATAGCGATAAGTACGCGATACTGGTTTAGGGCAAGTTGAAGTTGCGCACCGGTTAGTTGCGTGCGCGCATCAACCGATTCAATAAATGTATTGGCACCTTCTTTATAACCTTTTTCAATCAGGCGCTGATAGCTCTGCGCAGCCTCTACTTGTTTTTGTGCTGAGCGATAATTTTGCTGCGCACTTAAGAAAGCATTGCGCGAAGTTTCCAACCCCAGATTCATTTGCCGGGTAGTATGTTGTAAGGTGAGATCAACAGACTTAACATCTAATCGGGATTGTGCGATTTTATGCCGGTTGGTAAAGCCCGCAAACAAGGGCACTTCCAATTGCACGCCAAGCAAGTAGTAGTTTGCATTGCGATTGTATTTCATTTGTTCGCCTTGAGCACCCAAATCTATAAAGCCACTAATACGGGGCATCCAGAAGAGACGCGTCATTTCCTGTACATCCTGTTGAATATGTGTTGCCGTTTGGAGTTGTAAGAGTTCTTCGCGGTTTTGTGTGGTGTTGAGGTTTGATTCTTCAACGTTTAATACACTTTCCTGAGTAAGAATTTCAGCAGTGGCATCTCGATTCAGTAAAAAGTTGAAATAGAGTTGTGCGTTCTCAACTTGTCTTTCGGCATCTGCAAGTTGTGCTTTGGTATTTTCCAGTTCGCTTTGCGACCGAAGTATATAAGCCGGTAAACCCTTACCGTTTTCAAGCAGCGATTCATTCACCCGTTTTCCTTCTTCAGCCCTTGCAAGGGCACTTTTGTAAATAAGCACGCCTTGCTGCGCAGCCAGGTAGTTATAATACGACACTTTTATATTTCGAATCAGTTCGCGTTTGTAAATAGCCACTTCTGCTTCCTGCAAAAGAGTTTGTTGAGCTTTAATCTTTCGGTTGTAAATCAAATCGGTATTAAGGATGGGCATGGATGCACGCGCACGGACATCATAGAAATCGCGCGGAAAGAAATTCTGATTTACATTTTCAATAGTTGGAAAATTATCGGTGCCAGTTAACTGATTAAGTGTGGAGTAAACCGGGTTTAGTAAATCCCCAACAGGAAAGCTGATACTACGACCACCATCGCCAGTGGTGTAATTTCCCAACAGGGTAAGGGAGGGGGAGAACATACCGTTGGCAACCTTTAGTGCCAGCAGAGCTTTGTCTAATCCAATATTCTTTTGCTGAAGCACGAGGTTGTTTTTCAAACCTGTTTCTATGTAGCCATCAAGTGGTTGCTGTGCAAACACAGGCACTATTGCCGTAATCAGGCAAAATATAAGGGCTTTAATTAATGGTGTTCTCATACTAAACAGTGTTAATTGAAGGGGTAAATTTTTTTAAGTCTTAAGTTTTTCCAAAATGATAACAAACGTTTCGAAGATAGAACTCATGAGTTGATCGAGGTCTTGATCGCTGGCCTTGGCAGCCGCCACATGGCTGAGGTGGCCGGTAGTTCGCAGCGTACAAAGGCCATGCATGGTACTCCAGATTACAAACGAAACTTGCTCTGTAGCGAAGTCTTTGAAGTAGTCCAGCTTCTGGCATTCCCCCACAGTTTTCAGCAGAATATCAAAAGCGCGGTCGCCCTCATCCCACTCTTCAAAACAGTTGGCCACGTGTTTCAGCGGCTCCTCCATATTGAATATAAGCTTATAAATATCAGGGTTTTGCAGAGCAAACTGGATGTAAGCCCGGCCCATTCCTTTAAGTCTTTCAAAAGGATGCGAGATATGGTTTAGTACTTCAAAATGGCTTACTAATAGCTTAAACCCTTCGCTGTGCAGCGCATGCACAATCTCATTTTTGTCTTTGTAGTAGAGGTAAATGGTTGCGGGTGAGTATTCAATCTTTTCGGCAATGGCCCGAATGGAGGTTGCTTCAAGTCCCTTTTCTGCAAAAAGTAACTTTGCGGCATCCAGAATCTCTCTTTTAAGGTCTTCCTTGTGGCGTTCTTTTCTTTCGGCTACTCCCATATGCATGGCAAAGTAAACGAAAGATTATGAACAGTGTTTAGTAAAGTCTGAAATTTTTCTGAAAATGTTTAAAAACGATTCCTAACCCAAGGTTTTAAGCTGTTTACCACTGGTTAAAAATTAAGCCTAAAGCGCGTTATTTTTTCCGACCTTTATCATTGAACAAATGTTGACTTAGTGGTGCGAGTTATTTTTACGCTTTTACTTGTTGTGGGTATGTTTGGTGCGAGGGCACAAACGGCAGCTACAATCGATAGCCTTGATGAACGGGTCTTTCTACTCAATGAGCTCGAATTTTTTATCGACTCGACTAATACACTTTCGTTTGAGGAGATCTCTACCACCAGGTTCAGCAACCTGTTTGTGCGCAGGCCAACGTATCAAAATAAAGATTACCGGTCGGGCGAATCATATTGGATTCGGTTTTCAATAAATCACATTCCCACCGAAAAAGTTTGGCTGATTGAATTCTATGATCAAACAATCGATCACATTGAAGCCTATGTGCCGCGGCCCGATGGTACATATGAAAAAGAGGTTATGGGCGATGCGCTTACGTTCCAGAACCGAAAATTTGCACACAAGAATTTTGAAGTACAACTCTATCCGCACGAAAACTCGGTTCAATATTATTACTTCAGGGTTCAATCGCACGAGTTTGCCGATATTCGAATAGCTTTCCGCTCGGTCGATCGCTTTATCTCTTACTCGCTTAACGAATATTTTTTGTTCGGCACTTTCTACGGCATGATTGTAATCATCGCCCTCTATAACTTTCTGGTGTTTCTGGCCATACGCGAAATCAAAAACGTGTATTACATCTTCTATATAATAAGTGTGGCCTTGTATGCCATGAGTCTCGATGGAGTTGGGTTTCAATACATCTGGTCTAACTATCCGCAATGGAATAATTATGCTTCCGGTATTTGTTTGTATTCGGTAATTCTGTGGGCCCTTGTTTTTACTCGAAGATTCCTGAGTACGCGCACCAAAGCACCTCGGCTCGATCTTGCGTTACGAATAATGATTGTGGTGCGCACGTTGGTGTTTGTATTTGAGTTGTTCTTCTATCCTGAATTTTTTGCCTTCCGGTTTATAGAAATCTTGCCGCTTGCGCTGATTTATTATTCGGGTGTTTATGTGTTAATGCGCGGCTATCGTCCAGCGCGGTATTTTGTTATTGCGTTTGGATTATTGCTGATTGGTTTTTTTGTGCGCACGCTGGTGTTCTTTAATATTATTGCGCTTACTACATTATCTCATTATAGCTTACATTTCAGCTTTGTGGTAGAGATGCTGTTCCTCACATTTGCGTTGGGCGATAGAATTACCACGCTAAAAGATAATCGCGACCGGGCTTTACGCAGAATCATCCATCAGCATGAAGTAAACATGGCTTTGAAAGATAAGGTAACGCTGAAGTTGGAGCAGAAGGTAACGGAAAGAACAACCGAACTGAATCATAAAAATACCGAGTTGGAGGAAATCAATACGCGGTTGGTAAAACAAACCCATGAAATCAACCAGATTAATTCTGTGTTGGATTTGGACAATTGGTAACTGAAGAACAGTATTAAAGTAGTGTTAGAGGAGCGATTAATGGAGAAGACCATGGATTACGAGGAGTTTACAACCTTGTATCCAGACTCGTTGGCGTGCTATCGTTTTTTGGAAGAGCTAAAGTGGAACAATGGCTTTACTTGCCGCAAGTGTGGCAACAACAAATACTTTGATGGTGCCCGGAAATTTGCACACAGGTGTACCCGATGTGGTTACAATGAGTCGATAACCGCTTACACGGTTTTTCATGGTATTAAATTCCCGATCGAGAAGGCATTCTATATAGCCTATCTGGCTGTGGTGGGTAAAAAGCCCTCAACCTTAGAATCCTTGTCTACCCAGTTAGATGTAGGGATAAACGCCATTTGGGGTTTCCGCAAAAAAGTAATGGAGCGGATTACCGAATTGAGCGAACACGGCAACGAAATTACAGCCGCCAAGTGGCAGGATGTAATTATCGATTCTTTTCACAAAACCCCAAAATCGAAAACCAGAACAACCAAAGCAGAAAACGTTTCCGAATAAGTTCTTAGTGCCACGCTTTGCAGCGATTGTTTTTTAATAAAAAAATCATGTACCAAAGTCGTTTAAATATGCCAGTAAACGTTTGAAATCAATGTTTTTATTCAATGAAAAGGCATTTTTCGCAACTTCCAGTTTGCGGAAGATTAAAGGCACCTTTTATTAAAAATATTAGCCTTGTCAGTTGCTTTTATCAATATTCATACTGCGAAATAATCAAATCGCATATGTCTATGATGAGAAAACTACTATTAACTGCTTTATTTTCAGTGTTTTTGCTGAATTTAGCAATGGCCCAAGACCGTGTTGTGTCTGGGAAAGTAACCTCTGCGGATGATGGAACCACCCTGCCAGGGGTTAGCGTGTTGGTGCAAGGTACTATGAAAGGTACAGCAACTGACGCGAACGGAGCCTTTTCAATTTCTCTCGCCCCAAGTGAGACCGCTCTGGTTTTCAGTTTTATTGGTTACAAAACTCAAGTAGTGAGTGTTGGTGCACAATCAACACTGGACGTTATACTTGAGACGGATGTTACTGCGCTTGAAGAAGTGGTGGTTATTGGCTACGGTGTGGCAAATAAGCGTGATTTAACTGGTTCTATTGTCAAGGTATCTGGTGAGTCGTTTCAAGACAAGCCAAATGCTAACGCACTTGCCTCCCTTCAAGGGAAAGTAGCTGGGTTATCAATTATAAACAATGCGGAGCCAGGTGCAAGACCCGATGTGAGAATTCGTGGAACAGGTTCAATTGGAACCACAAACCCGATCTACATTATAAATGGTATTTTCTCTGATAACATGGACTTTATTAATCCAAGTGATATCGAAAGTATGGAAGTGTTAAAAGATCCGTCCTCACTGGCGATTTTTGGAGTAAAAGGAGCTTCAGGTGCCATCATTGTAACGACTAAAAAGGCTGCCGATGGAAAAATGTCGGTCAACTTTAATACTACTTCAGGCTTAAAGCAAATGGTTAATAAAATAGAATTGGCCAATGGCGATCAGTTTAGACAATTAGCTGCTTTTGAAGCCAACAACCGCGTAGCAGATGATCCATCTGCTGGTTCTTATCTTGATTTCGTTGACAATACGATGAGTTTGTTTCCTGGAAACACAGATTGGATTGATGTTGTAACCAGAACTGCTAGATACAGCACAACTAACCTAAGCATTGACGCAAGTACCAACAAAAACCTGTTTCATATGGGTATTGGATACAATGTAGACGAAGGTTTAGTGAAACATACACGCTATGATAGGATGAATATTAACCTTAATGATGAGTATAAATTTAATGAGCGCATTAAGATTGGGTTTAATATTATAGGTACATTTGAGAAGTTACCGTACAACAGCGGTGCTTTGGAGCAAGCAAGAAGAGCCCTTCCCATAATTCCTAGCAACACGATTTCAGTTCTCGCACCAGATCCTTACAGTGCTTCTCAAACGCTCTCTGAACGTAGTTTATATTACACAACTCCAATTATTCAAAATTCAGAATCAAATCCACTCGCAACATTGGAGAATAACTGGGATAAAAAAATTGACAGACGGTATCGCTTTATAGGAAGTACCTATTTGGATGTTAATGTTCATAAGAACTTGAATTTAAGAGCAACCTGGTATGCCAATTTAAGTTTTAGAAATAATAGAGAGTATACACCTTTATATAATTTGTTTAACCCTGATCTATCCACAGGTGATCAAATAGTACCCAAAAGTACTTTGACAGCAGTTAGACAAGATTTGGAAAACACCAGAACGTTTCAACAAGATTATATTGGTACTTATAAAAAGCGTTTTGGAGATCACAACATAACCGTAACGGGAGGTATGACCTTTTACTATTATTTCCGCGAGCAGGTTAGTGGCACTGCGTCTCAATCAACTGTTGGCCTAAACATCATTCCTAATGATGAACGCTTTTGGTATTTAAATAGTGGTTATGGTGATAAGAAAAGTCTTATACCTAATGATACCAGACAAAACGAGTATGCAAATGTTGCCACGTTGGGTCGTTTATTATATAGTTATAAAAACAAGTATTTTGTAAACGCTAGTTTTAGAAGAGATTATTCAAGTCAAATCAATACTGACTATGACAAACAGGGCCAAAATTTTTGGGCAGTTGGTGCAGCCTGGGATTTAACTAGCGAGGGTTTCATGCAAAACATTTCAGTATTGAATGTATTGAAGTTGAAGGGATCAGTAGGTGTTCTGGGAAATTTCACGGCCTTTGGTTATGATTATCCAGCTTACCCAACTATTTCGACTAACTCATCTGCAGTTTTTGGTAACAACTTCGTTCCTGTGTATGTTCAAGATTATGTTGCTGATCCTAATTTGCGGTGGGAAACCATTCAATCCGCAGAGATAGGATTTGAATCGGATTGGTTTGAAGATAAATTCCATTTCGAAGCAAATTATTATCAACGTAATACACAAGATCTGATAGTGGTTCTGTCTTATCCCGGTCAATTAAGACAAATGACCAACAATGGAAAAATTGATAACTCAGGTTTTGAATTTGTAGCGTCATGGAATCAGAAATTATCAAATGACATTACACTTACGCTTGGAGGAAATCTGACAACCTTTAAAAATAAGGTAGCTTATTTGCCACTTCCGTACAGAGCCAATATTTCTTCTAGCGAACAAACACCCAATCAGATTGAAACGGGTTACCCAATCGGTTATTTTTATGGTTTGAAAGTGATTGGGTTATATCAATCGTATGCGGATATTTTAGCTTCTCCTCCAAGTTCGATTAACGGAGGTGGTGCAAAACCTGGAGACTTGAAATATGCAGATATTGATGGCAATGGTGTTATAGACT
>DPSB01000034.1 GCA_003537495.1 Cytophagales bacterium
GAAAGTTCTAACCGTAGAAATCATTCGCTAAAAAATTAGTTGTTTAGCATTTGAAAAGTGAAATCACCCAATTCGAGTAAGCATGTTGCATAATTTCCCGTTTTACCTAACTCTAATTCTCACCATCTTAGCCATTATTATGGTGGCTAATAAAATAAAAGTGGCCTACCCTATTTTATTAGTGCTGGCTGGTCTTGCTATTAGTTTTATTCCCAGTGTGCCCACCCTGCACATCAACCCCGAGTTGATTTTTATAATTTTCCTTCCACCATTATTGTATGAGGCCGCGTGGGCTATCTCGTGGAAAGAACTTTGGAAATGGAGGCGCCTTATCTTCAGCTTTGCATTTTTGATTGTCTTTCTTACCGCATTTGCAGTGGCCATTACGGCCAATTACTTTATACCAGGGTTTACGTTGGCACTTGGTTTTTTATTAGGTGGTATTGTTTCACCACCCGATGCCGTAAGCGCGGGTTCGATTTTGAAATTCGTAAAAGTACCCAGACGCCTGGCTTCCATTCTGGAAGGTGAAAGTTTGCTTAACGATGCTTCAAGTTTGATCATTTTCAGATTTGCGTTGATAGCAGTAGGCACCGGGCAGTTCTTTATGCTCGATGCCACACTCAGTTTTGTGTGGATGGTAATAGGTGGTGCTGGCATTGGTTTACTGATTGCGTTTCTGTTTTACAAAGCACACAAAATTTTACCTACCGATGTAAACATGGATATCGTGCTTACACTGGTAGCTCCTTACCTGATGTATATTGGCGCAGAATCCATTCATAGCTCGGGAGTATTAGCTGTGGTATGTGGTGGATTGTTTCTGGCCAACAGGCGACATCTTTTCTTAAGCAGTGCCGGGCGACTAAGTGCGGCAAGCGTTTGGGAAAGTTTCTGCTTCATTTTAAATGGATTGGTGTTTATGCTCATCGGGCTGGATTTGCCTGAGATTGTAGAGGGCCTTGAAGGTGTAAGTCTATCGGCTGCGATTGGTTATGGCGTAGTGATAACTGCCGTATTGGTTATCGGGCGGATACTCTCTGCATACGGGGCCGTGGTGTTTACGTTGATGGTAAGAAACTTTATTCCGGTGGCCGACACGCGAAACCCTGGCGTGAAAGGTCCTTTTGTTTTGGGCTGGGCAGGTATGCGCGGTGTAGTTTCGCTGGCTGCTGCTTTATCCATACCCATACAATTAAGCGATGGCACTCCGTTTCCACAACGTAATCTTATATTGTTTATCACGTTTGTGGTGATCTTACTTACATTAGTAATTCAGGGACTTACACTTCCTGTGTTTATTCGAAAATTAAACTTGCAGGATCAGGATTATGAAATGCCGGAAGAAGAACAGTATCGTGATATGTACCGGAAACTATCGAATCAAAGTCAGGAATTTTTACAAAAAAACTTTGCCAGCGAATTAAACACGCAGCCTGTGTTACAACAACTGATGCGCAAGTGGCAAGACAATACCATGCTTGATGATGAAACTTTGGCTGCAGAATTCAAAACGATTTACTTACAAGTGCTGAATCAACAACGCGAATGGCTTCGTGAGTGGAATAAAGAACATCAGGTAGATGAAGATGCCGTGCGCAGGCATTTGCACCGGTTAGATCTGGAAGAAGAGAAGTTGCAGTTTATGCAATAACGTTGCCTGCCCGGAAAATAATTATCGCGATAAGCGGACACGCGCATCATCGGCCCTAATTTCCACACGGGCATTTCCATTGGCTGTTATTACACGGGTGCGATCTTCACTGCGCTCTGTAACCTCAAAACCACCACTGGTGTTTACACTGGTATCGTCATGGCGGATTTCAAATTTACCACCGCCACCTAAAATCTTCATCGCAATTAAACCATCCTGCGCACGGATAAAATAACTTCCATTTTCAGCCAGCGATGTTTCAATTACAAAATCCCCATCATCCATCTCTGCCGAAATTTTTTCGAAGCTGGCATTCTTAATTTCAATGTCGGCATCATCGGCATTTACTTCAAGCGAACCACGCCCACCATCCATGCGCAAATCACCATCATCTAACTTTATGTCGAAGCTATTTCCATTACATCCGGTTAACTGCACATCGGCATCATCCACATCTAGTTTAATAGAACCGTGTACCGACTTAATAAAATAATCACCATCATCGCCATCAATCACCAAACTTACACCTTCCGGCACTTCCAGCGTAATGGTGTATTTTTCGTTATGATAACCCACCATGCTTACAGAAGAACCTCGTTTGTATTCGCGGATAGATAGATTTCCACCCTCATCATTCACATCTACTCTAAATTCCTGATCACCAAACACAATACCTTTGGTGGTTACCACGCGATCAATCTTTACATGCGCTGTGGTTCGTGAAGAGCCGGTTATAAACACTTTGGCATCAGAAGCATCTAATTTTAAAATGCCTTTTGCGTTTAGTTTATATTCTTTGTCGAGATGGAATTCGCCATCCTTGGTGGATTGGGCTGAAACAGAAACGGCTACAATAAAGGCAGCAATCGTAAATAATTGTTTCATAATGTGGGGTTTACCTGAATAAGACGCAAAGCACGCCCGAAAGGTTGCAGCGATTAGAGTCTGCCAATCAACTCCACATACAACTCTGTAAGTTTGGGTTCGGCTTTGTTGGCTACTGCAACTATATCGCTTAGCACAGCTGGTTGCAAATTATCCGGATCGCAATCATCGGTTAAAACTGAAATAGCACAACATGGCAAACCCATGTGATTAGCTACCAACACTTCGGGCACCGTACTCATGCCTACTGCATCGGCACCAATGCGATTTAAAAATCTATACTCGGCACGCGTTTCCAGGTTAGGCCCCATTACTGCCACATACACACCTTTGTTCAATTTTATTTTTTTCTCTTTCGCGATTTTAATCAGGGCAGCGTTCAGTTTTTTTGAATAAGGCTGACTCATATCCGGAAAACGTGGACCAAATACTTCGAAGTTGCGACCACGCAAAGGATTATCGGGTTGCAGGTTGATATGATCATCGATCAACATCATTTCACCTTTCTTCCATTTCAGATTAAGATTGCCCGAGGCATTGGAGATAAGCAGATGTTCTACACCCAACAACTTCATTACCCGCACGGGCAATGTAATCTGCTGCATGGAGTAACCTTCGTAGTAGTGAAACCGACCTTGCATGGCCAGTACTTTTTTTCCTTTTATATCCCCATAAATCAATTTGCCTTTGTGGTGCTCTACTGTTGAGATTGGGAAGTGCGGAATAGAATTATAGTTAATAACAAGTGGATTTTTGATTTGCTCCACAAACTTGTTACCTAAACCTGTACCCAGTATTACACCAACCTCGGGCGCTGCTATGCCATGACTTTTGAGATAGGCCGTTGCTTCTTTAATTTGATCAATCATTAGTAGTAAATAGGTTTGAAATTTTTACCGCAGAAATCGCTAAGCCACAGAATTAACATTTAACAATACACTTTAAAGCTTTGCAGTAGGTATCAGAACTTAAACGTAAAAGTCATCCTTATTAGTTTTGGCAATCTCCACAAAAAATTGCGACACCTTTTGTGTTACGGCTTTAAAATACCGTTCGCCTTTTTCGGCTGAGGCCTCGCGCGGATCACCCACTCCGGTATCATTTGTTACCTGCATCCATTTGCGTTCGGCCCAGGCCCAACCTTCCTGCATCGCTTTAAAGCGAAACTTCTTTGCTTTACCATCACCTGCTTCCGTAAGCGGGCGCACGAGGTGCGGGCGCAAATGCATGATCAAACTGGTTTCCATTTCACCGGCATGATCATCTTTATTCACAAAAAATTCTTTCTGATCGATACTCTTAAACCAATCGCACGAGCATAAAAACATCTTCGGAAATTTTAAACCCAACTCGCGAATCATGGTTTTAAAATCATTGCCACCATGACTGTTCAGAATAATCAACTTGTAAATGCCTTGCCGGTTTAGGGTTTCAATTACATCGCGTAGCACTGCAAACTGTGTGGTGGGATTCATGTTCATATCCAGCAACACATCAAACTGACCAGTGTTAACACCAAACGGAATAGCGGGAAGTACAATTACTTTTGCATTTTGTTCACACGCA
Organism: Cytophagales bacterium; assembly: GCA_003537495.1. Taxonomy (GTDB): domain Bacteria; phylum Bacteroidota; class Bacteroidia; order Cytophagales; family Cyclobacteriaceae; genus ELB16-189. The sequence continues at coordinate 4,106 of DPSB01000034.1, forward strand.
AGTCGTGCGCCTTCGGCTGCAATTTCTTCGGCCTCAATTATATCCGTGCCATAAGGCAGATGATAATTGTGTGCTTCGCATGCACCCCACGGCAACACCGCTACATCAAACTTAGTATCTTTTATTGTCTTCCAATTGTTCTCGGCCAGAATGTAAGGGCGCATAAATTTAAACAGGTAATAAAATCTGGTAAGTCTTCCCCTTCTTAACCGTGAGCTTAGGTTGGCGCAACCACGGATTATGGCGCTTTAAAATTTTGTAGTTGCTGCCGTTGTTTTTGGCAAAGGTTACCAGATTGGGACTTGTCTCGTTTACTTCAATTGTTTTTAATTCTTCCGTGTGATAAAGATGTTCGGGTTTTAATTTGA
>DPSB01000315.1 GCA_003537495.1 Cytophagales bacterium
TCAGTTTTGATAATTTTGACCAGATCAATTTTTAACTTTGATAACGTATTAAGAAGTTTTGAATGTTGGTTGAAAGCAGGCTTCTATACTCAAAGAGAATGATTTATTTGATTTTCCTGATTGATAGTTTAATAACCTTTAGTAGCGGCTATCATTGTTAAAAAGAGATAGCTTAATCAAGGGAATCACGTAAATCAGTAAAAAATAAAAATAGAGCAGATCAGATAGTTCAAACAAAGATTTTTTAATGCATAATCCCGGTTTATGGAAGCTATTCTTGAAAAACCCGAACACCTGTACCTGGAGGTAGCCACGCGTATTGAATCGCTGATTGTAAAGGGTGCGCTGAAGATTGGCGATCGGTTGCTTTCGGTGCGTGCACTTAGTAAAGAGCAAGGCATAAGTTTAAGCACAGCGTTTCAGGCTTACTATCATTTGGAGAGCAAAGGTTTGATTGAAGCGCGACCACAATCGGGTTATTATGTAAAGTTTTCGGCTAAACTTCCGTTTGATGTGCCAGCCATCTGCGAGCCCACCGATGAGGCGTTGCCGGTAAGCGTTGATGAAATGATCTCAAGTGTGTATCATGATTTGCGTTCGCCCAAGCTTACTTCATTTTCATTGAGTGCGCCCGATGCTTCTTTGCTGCCGGCAGCCAAACTCAATAAGTCTGTAATCCACAGTCTGCGAAATGAACCCGATCATTGTTTGGGCTATGAACATATTCAAGGCAATGAAAAATTGCGGAAGCAGATTGCGCGCCTAAGTTTTAACTGGGGTGGTTCATTGAGTGAAGATGATCTGGTGGTTACCGCGGGCTGCATGGAAGCAATTTCATTTTGCCTGCAGGCCGTAACTAAACCAGGCGATGCTGTTGCTACGGAAAGCCCGACTTTTTATGGAATCTTTCGGGTGATGCAGAGTTTGGGATTAAAGGTGGTGGAGGTACCAACTGATCCGGTAACGGGTATTGATCTGAACTACTTGCAAGGTGCCTTAGATCGTTTTGATATTAAAGCCTGTGTGTTTGTTCCCAACTTCAACAATCCGTTGGGAAGTTGCATTCCAGACGAGCGCAAGAAACAATTGGTTGACATGCTGGCCAAAAAAGAAATACCATTAATTGAAGATGATATTTATGGTGAAATGTACTTTGGTAAAAACCGTCCACGCACCTGCAAAACTTTCGATAAAAAAGGTTTGGTGTTGCATTGCGGATCATTTTCCAAATCGCTGGCACCGGGCTATCGCATTGGTTGGACCGCACCGGGAAAGTTTAAGAAACAAGTAATTCAATTGAAGCGAATGAATAATGTGGCGACAAACACGCTTGCCCAAGTTTCGATTGCGCACTTTTTACAGAATGGACGATATGAATTGCACTTACGGCATCTGCGCAAAGCGCTGCATACACAAAGTTTACGATACCTACAGGCTATTACAGAATATTTTCCAGATACTATTCGTATTGCCCGACCGCAAGGTGGATTTGTATTTTGGGTAGAGATGGATAAAGCAGCGGATGGATTTAAGTTACACAAGCTGGCGTTGAAACATAATATTGGTATTGCACCCGGCCAAATTTTTTCAGCACAAGGTCAGTTTCATAATTACTTCCGCTTGAGTTATGGCATGCCGTGGAGCGATAAAGTAGAGAAAGGATTACGAACGTTGGGGGAGTTGATTCGTAAACAGTAGCAATAAGTGGGTAGTAGTTAGTAGATAGTCCTTAGTCTTTAGTCCTTAGTATCTAGTTGTACTAAGGACTATATACTCAAGACTAAAGACTATCTACTCAGGACTAAGTACCACCGACTAATCACTTCCCTTCTTTCAGTTTCTTCACCTCAGCTTCGTACTGTGGTAAAAACTGTTTTTGTGCTTCCGGCAAATTTTTTAACGCAAGTTCCCAATGCTTTATCGCATTCTTCTTATCGCCTGCTGCTGTGTAGGCACGTGCTAATCCTACATTGGGCGTAAATTTATCTTGCGGATTTTTCTGGGCGTTGAACTTAAACACTTCTAATGCCTTTTCTTTCTGACCATTGTTAAGTAATGCTCTTCCATATTGGTGAATGTCTTGCACTGTGGCACTTGGATCTTTAATAGCTTTATCCATTTGGGCATTTGCTTCGGTTACTTTATCCATTGCCCGGTAAATGGCCGCACGGGTTTGATACGTATTAAAATTTTCAACACCAATAAATGGATTACTTACCGACTGATCTACCCATTTCAAAGCTTCTTCCAGATTGATTTTATTCTGCGCACAGAATTGTGCTGCTGTCAACCAATTCTCTTGCTTAAAACCAATTGAACTACGAAGGTCATCGCGCATTTTTGATACGTACACCTCATTGATGTTGGCTACTTCAATTTTAAACGGAATTCTTTTTTTCTCCCAACGGAGATAAGCTTTTGTTGAAGATGGCAAACGATCTTCAAAACCGAATGTGAGCCATTCTTTATAAGGAGCTTCCAATGGCATTACGTCCACACGCAATGCATCTTCTTTGGGGTCGTAAAAATAACTTCCCCAACTGGATGAATTTTTAGAGAAGATCCACGTGTAAGCACCTTCTTTGGCAACGGCCAGAAATAAACCATACGTACCGGCTTTCAATTCTTTGCCTTCAATCTTAACATCGTGCGAAACGGTAAACACGGTGTTCTCATTGGCACCCGCGCGCCAGGGTGCTGCCTTCGAAGGGCCAAAACCCTGATCGATAAATCCGAAGTGTGCTACTTCGCCCCAGATTTTTCCGGTACGGTCTTCACCATTTGGGCCGTGTACATCGGGGCTACTGTAGGCAATCGATACTTCAACGGGTCCGATAAACTGCGTTACTTTCGATTTTTGATTGTCGCCACTAGGTGGTGTGGTTAGTTGCTGGGCAGAAGCCGCAACAGCCCACATCAACATACAGAGTGTAATTAATTTTTTCATTTGGGTAAGGGTTGATTTAACAATGCTTATACGGGTTCGGTTGCTAATTGGCTATCCGATTCCGAACAATGAAGTTAGATATTTTTTGATTGGTTACCGGGAATCAACAAGCGGATTGAACCAGGATTGATTTTTACTTCAAACTTCCGCTCGGCCTGCATCGCCTCTCCATCAACATGAAAGGCCACGGGCTCAGAAAAGCGTAGGCTTATTTCTTTGCCTTTTAAAAGCTTTATATAATTTGATTTATCGAGCGTGCCTGAAAACATTTTGTAGGCAAATGCAGGGGCTTCCAGAAAAGGAACTTTCTTCACAAAACTGATGTCCAGTTCTCCATCGCACACAGAAGCATAGGGTGCAATGCGGGCATTGTTTCCAAATTGCGATGAGTTTGCAAATGCAATTACAAAGGCTTTCGCCTGAACAGATGTTCCATCAATAAATATCTCACCACTGATTTCATTATACATCATAAACTCTTGCAACACCAGGCGTGCGTAATTGGCTAAACCACGTTTTCCATTTTTTCCAAACAAATCTGCAATGTGACCATCAAACCCAATACCCGAGACATTTATGGATAGGTGGTTGTTAACGGTAAACGAGTCCATGGCAATTACTTCTTCAGAAGGGATGTAACCCAAACACTTTTTGAAATCGAGTGGTATGCCTAGGTGTCGTGCCAGTCCGTTGCCCGAACCTTTTGGGATAATACCCATAACTTGATTTGTATTTACAACGCCTTTTGCAACTTCGTTAACAGTGCCATCGCCACCCATGGCAAACACAACATCAAAATTTTTTGATTGTGATGCTTCGCGGGCGAGTTGGGTTGCGTGTCCGCGACCTTGTGTAAATTCAAGATGTGCTTCAAGGCCAGCCTGCTGGCAAAATGAAAGTAACCTTCCTTCCACGGCAGGTTTATAGCCGGTACCCGAATATTTATTAATGATAAATAATACCTGCTTGTTTCCGGTGGCCGAAGTCATAAACAAAGGTAACTTTACTGGTATGGATTTTAAGCCGCGTAAAATAAAATTTAAAGCCTGGGATGTTGAAAATAAGTTGTTGATGCGACTGAATAGCATCGACTGTAATA
>DPSB01000411.1:0-1874 GCA_003537495.1 Cytophagales bacterium
CAAAACAAAACCCGCTATGTAAGTATACAGTTAGGTATTGGTGGGCACCAACCCTTTGAAGCTTCTATTGTAGATAATACCGGTTATGGAGATTGTAAGGCACTTTCCAATTATACCGTTGCCATGCTGGCAGCAATTGGTATTAAAGCAAATTATATACTTATTCGTGCCGGTGAAAACGAGGCTGATATGAATACTAATTTTCCCAGTTCTCAGTTTAATCATGCTATTGCAGCCGTACCAAATGGTGCGGATACGTTATGGCTTGAATGTACCAGCCAAACAAACCCATTTGGATGGACAGGAAGTTTTACCGGAGATCGATATGCATTGATGATAACAGATCAAGGGGGAAAGGTTGTTCGAACACCCGCATATCCGGCCCAAATAAATACTCAAATAAGAAATGCTACTGTTAATCTTGAATTAAATGGAAATGCTACTGCCAAAGTAAAAACTGTTTATGCTGGCTTACAGTACGAAAACAACGGGTTAGATGTTGTTGTAACCAGACAAGCTGATGACCATAAAAAATGGATTCAAAGCCACACACAAATTCCAAGTTTTGATGTCGGCAAATTCAGTTTTAAAAATAATAAAGACAAAATTCCTTCTGCAGAGGTGGAGGTAGAATATACACTTAACCGATTGGCCACTGTAAATGGAAAGCGGATTTTTCTTACCCCAAATCTGATGAATCGTAGCTCTTATGTTCCTGAAAAGTTGGAGAAGAGAAAAACAGATATTGTACTTCGGATGCCTTATATTGATGAGGATGTGATTGAATATACCATTCCCGAGGCTATTTATCCCGAGTTTGTTCCCGAAGCAGTAAATATAAAATCACGTTTTGGTGAGTATGAATCTTCCTTTAAGGTTGATCAAGGCAAATTGATCTATTCCCGTAAAATAAAAATGAACAAAGGCCAATTCCCGGCTGACTCGTACAATGAATTTCTTGAATTCTATAAGAGCATAAACAAGGCCGATAATGTAAAAGTTGTTTTTGTAAACAAGACCTAACGTTATCCTATTGGAGATTTTGTCTCCTTCGCCATAGTATCATACACAAGTTTATCGGCAAGCGAAGGCCACCATTTATTTAACCATACTGCTAATTTGCCTTGTGTGGTTAGTACTAAGGTGCGCTTACGCTTCACTACCGCCTTGTAAATATAATAGGCACATTCTTCGGCTGTCATCATTTCTTGTTCTGCGCGGGGCGATTCGCCCTGCGAAGTCCCGTCTTTCGTTAAGGCCCGCATCCGGATATTAGAGGCTGTAAATCCCGGACAGGCTGTTAAAACATGTACGCCCGTCTTCAACAACTCCGTACGCAATACTTCCAAAAACCCGTTCATTGCAAACTTACTGGCCGAGTAACCTGTGCGGCCGGGCAATCCGCGAAATCCGGCAATGGATGAGATGCCAACAATGGAACCTTTGTTTTTTGTAATCTCAGGCAAGCAATACCTTGTTGCATACAATACTCCATAAAAATTTATGTCCATCACTTTTCGCAACACCGCCATATCTACATCGGCAAATAACGCCCGCATGGATATGCCCGCATTGTTAATCAAAATATCAATTGTGCCATACAACTTTATGGCTTCAGCGGCCATTGCTTTGTTATCTTCTTCATTACTTACATCGCCCTGAAACGCAGATACTGTTATTCCCTTTGCTTGTAAGTCTTTTACTGCCTGATGAAGGTTGCTTGAATTGCGACCCGTTATTAGAATTTTTGCCCCCGCCTTACCAAATCGTTCGGCAAGCGCCAGTCCAATGCCCGATGATCCGCCCGTAATAACTACAACTTTGTTCTTCATACAATCGGGGCAAAAGTAATAAAACATTACCCTATTTTTGTG
>DPSB01000411.1:2267-3540 GCA_003537495.1 Cytophagales bacterium
TGGTTTTCTGATTTTCTTTTTTTTATGAGTTATCGCGTTGTGGGCTACAGGCGAAAACTGGTAAAAAAGAATCTTAAGAACTCTTTCCCGGAAAAATCAAAGGCAGAACTAAAATCAATCGAAAAAGAGTTTTATAAAAACCTGTGCGACTATGCGGTTGAAACATTAAAACTTCTCACCATTTCCGAAACTGAATTAAGGAAGCGGATGGAATTCACCAATCTCCCCACTGTGCGAGCGATACTTGATACGCAAACTTCGATAATCATGTTTGCTTCGCACCAATTTAACTGGGAGTGGTTATGGGCTGTTGGCTCTTTAAATCATCCCATAGATTTTGTGTACCAGCAACAAAGCAGCAAACTCTTTGATGATTTTTCGCTTGCCGGCAGAATGCGCTTTGGGGCTTACCCAATTAAACGTGAGCAGGTAGCGCGCGAATCTATTTCTCGCAAGTCGATTACCCGTGGTATCGCCATCATGGCCGATCAGTTTCCGGGCAAGAAACGCGACAAAAAATACTGGACTACATTTCTAAACCAAGATACGGCATTCTTTCAAGCAATAAGTCAGTTAACGGTAATGTTACAATACCCGGTCGTTTATACGGCAATCCGAAAAAAGAAGCGTGGCTACTATGAAGCTGAATACATTGTGATTGACAATCCGCCTTATGAAAAAGGATCTGATCTAATGGTAGATCATTATGCAAGGGCCACAGAAAAGATAATTCAAGAAAACCCTGCCGAGTGGTTATGGTCGCACAACCGCTGGAAAAAAAAGCGCCCGCTTAGTTAAGCAGCATCTCAATATCTTCCCGCGAAAGCGATTTGATTACACTTTCTTCGGACTGAATCAGGTTTTCTGAAAGCTTGAGTTTATGTTTTTGAAGGTTCAGGATTTTTTCTTCAACCGTATTGCGTGTTATAAACTTATAACTGAATACTTTTTTCTTTTGCCCTATACGATGCGCCCTGTCGGTAGCTTGTGCCTCCACAGCCGGGTTCCACCACGGATCAAGTATAAATACATAATCCGCTTCTGTAAGGTTTAAGCCCAGGCCACCAGCTTTAATCGAAATCAGGAACACTTTCAGGTTTTCATCTTTATTAAACTTATCTACTTGTTCTTTGCGATCAGTACTCGATCCATCCAGATAAGCAAACGGAATTTTTCTTTCTTTTAGTAGCGACTTTACAATCTCCAGGTGCTTTACGAATTGGCTAAACACCAAAACCTTGTGGCCTTCCAGCAAGGCATTTTCTAACATGTG
>DPSB01000148.1 GCA_003537495.1 Cytophagales bacterium
ATTGTTATTGCTAAATTAGCAGATACTTAGATAATCTGTTTGTTTATTCCTCAGCGCATCTCAGCGATCTCTGCGGTTAGATAAATCAAAATTTCATCTTCGGATGCGCATTGCGTCCATACTGAATATCGTTGTAATACTTCTGTTTGCGTTTACCCTCTTTGGTTTCGTAATATGCTTTTGGAGCACTGCAGGCGGTGAAACCAATCAAAGCCACAAGAACAAAAATCAACTTTTTCATAACCTTCAGAATTTGTGGTGAATACCGGCCTCAAGCCTTATGTCGGTGGAATGCTGGGCAAGTAGTACTTTTGCCGGATAAACGAACAATCATGCCGGTTAACGGCACTTACCATGAGCGAAAACAGGACGGAACTTTCACAATTAGGCGAATTTGGACTGATAGACCGGATCAAAAGCAAGTTTCAAAACCAGAATTCAACTACTATAAAAGGCATTGGCGATGATGCTGCAATTCTGGCTGCAAGTGAAAAGGACTTGTTGGTTTCCACCGATATGTTGCTGGAAGGCATTCACTTCAATTTATCGTACATGCCGTTGCAGCATTTGGGTTACAAAGCTGTGGCTGTTAATGTCTCAGACATTGCCGCTATGAATGGCACAGCCGAGCAGATTGTATTGGGTCTGGCTATTAGTAACCGGTTTTCATTGGAAGCTATCGATGCATTTTTTGAAGGTGTGCTGGCCGCATGTAAAAATTACAATGTTGATCTGGTGGGTGGCGATACTTCTTCATCGGCTGCAGGGTTGGTAATTTCAATTACGGTGTTGGGTAGGGTAGATAAAGAAAACGTAGTGCAACGCAATGGCGCAAAAGCGAATGATATAATTTGTGTTACAGGCGATTTAGGCGCGGCTTACATGGGCTTGCAGGTACTGGAACGTGAGAAAGAAGTTTTTCTTTCCAACCCCGACATGCAACCTGATTTAGAAAAATATGAATACCTGGTAGGCCGGCAATTAAAACCCGAAGCGCGTATGGATATTATTCATGAACTGCGCGATAAAAATTGTTTGCCTACTTCCATGATTGATATTTCGGATGGATTGGCTTCGGAGTTATGTCATTTAGGAAAAAACTCAAACTTAGGTGTAAAAATTTTTGAAGACAAAGTACCCATCGATCACGATACATTCGAAACGGCTATCGAATTTAAGTTAGATCCGATTACCTGTGCGCTGCACGGAGGTGAAGATTATGAACTACTCTTCACTATTAACCCAGCTGATTACAATAAAATCAAAAACCATCCCGACATTCATTTTATCGGACACATGCACAACGACCCTACTCAACACGTTTTGGTTACCAAACAACAAACCGTAGTTCCATTGCAGGCACAGGGGTGGAATCATTTTTGATTTGTGATTATAGATATGCGATTATTGATTTATAAAAATCTAAAATCACTGATCACAAGTCACTAATCATAAATCTTTAATCTTCCGGAAACGGAATATAAACAAAGCTGGCAAAGTCTTTATCCACTACAAACAAACAACAGAATTCATCAGGATCTTTGTATGCATTTCTGAAGTCTTCTTCTTTATCAGGCGCAACCAATTCGCGTTGTAAAAACTCATCCAGAAACGATGCGTAATAGTTCCACTCTAAATTCATCGGGCCACCGGGTATCAACACTTGGCCAATGGGTAGCTGTTCTTTCGAGATTGGAAAAATCGGGAACTCAAAACCTGCTTTGCGGATTTGATACGAAGCTTCTTTCAGGGTATCGGCCACTTTCACAAAATCTTGTGAAATAGTGCCCAGGTATTTTCCATTTAGTTCGGGATCGTTAAACATCTCTCTTGCCGTTAGAATAAATGACGCTTCAATAGTACTCCTTCCGCTACGGAAATCTCTATTTTTAGCAAAATTAAAAATCCCATGAGAAAGTTTACTACCCTCATCTTACTTGTATTGTCAATAGCTGCCGGTGCACAAACTTCCGTGACCGATTGGGAGGCTTCTTACAAAGCCCGCAAACAAAAAGAAGATCAGTCCATTTTAAAAGATTACCCCGTGCGCAACATCGGGCCAACCGTGCAAGGCGGTCGCATTGTAGATATTGAAGTTAACCTGAAAGACACCAAAGAGTTTTACGTGGGCTATGGCTCAGGTGGGATTTTTAAAACACTGAATAATGGTATCACCTTCGAGCCTATATTTGATAATGTAGATGCATTGGGTATTGGCGATTTTGCGTTATCGCAATCCGATCCGAAAATTATATACGTAGGAACTGGTGAAAAGAATGGTAGCCGCTCAACGTATGCAGGTTCAGGAGTTTATAAAACTGTGGATGGTGGTAAGAGCTGGACCAACCTCGGCCTTGCCGGAACACATCACGTAAGTCGCATTCTCATTCATCCGCAGGATAATAATACGGTTTGGGTTGCATCGTTAGGAGCGTTGTATTCCAACAATGCCGATCGTGGTGTATTCAAATCAACTGATGGCGGAAAAACATGGAAGAAAACGTTGTACATTAATGATAGTACCGGAGTTTCTGATCTGATCATCAATCCGCAAAATCCGAAGCAACTACTTGCTGCAACATGGGAGCGTACCCGCAAAGCGTGGGACTTTAAAGGCAATGGTTCCGGCTCTGCAATCTATCGTTCAGAAGATGGTGGCGATACCTGGACGCTTTCTGCTGAAGGCTTCCCGAAAGGAAAATTTGTTGGCCGTATTGGATTAGATGGATGCTGGACAAAACCGAATGTAATATATGCGGTGTTGGATAATCAGGAAGAAGTGCGCGAAGAGAAAAAAGAATCGCCAAAAGCAAAAGACGATAAGTTGAAGCTGGCCGATTTAAAAGACATGTCGGTTGAAAACTTTTTGAAACTGGACGATAAAAAATTGGATGAGTTATTGAAAGAAAGTCGTTTCCCAGCCAAATACACTTCACAGTTAGTAAAAAAAGAAATTCGTTCGGGTAAGTATAAGCCGCAGGCTTTAGCCGAATATTTTGGAACCGATGCCAACTCCGATTTATTCAACACAAAAATTAAAGGCGCTGAAGTGTATCGTTCTGATGATGCCGGTAAATCATGGAAGCGCACGCATACTGCCGATATAGATGGTGTGTACTTTACCTATGGTTATTACTTTGGTGAACTGCGCGTGTCGCCATCCAATACCGAAGATGTGTACATCTACGGAGTGCCGATGTTGAAGTCGGAAGATGGTGGCAAGAATTGGGTTGAGATTGATTCATTGGGAACCATGCATAGCGATCATCATGCGTTATGGATTAATCCAAATGATGATAAACACATTTTAATGGGCAACGATGGCGGCCTGTATCAATCATACGATAAAGGCGATACGTGGCTGCACTATAATAATGTAGCAGCCGGACAATTTTATACCGTGAATGTTGACTTTGAAACACCGTATAATGTGTACGGTGGTCTTCAAGACAATGGTGTATTGCGTGGTTCATCACGTTCTGTGCCTAATCGCAGCAAACATTGGGAAGCCATATTTGGTGGTGATGGTATGTATGTAGCACCCGATCCACGTAATAACAAATTGGTTTATACTGGTTTCCAGTTTGGAAATTATTTTAAGTTGGAGTTGGATCGTGGCCGCAATACACGCATTACGCCATCGCATGCTATTGGCGAAGCGCCTAATCGTTGGAACTGGCGTACGCCATTAATATTAAGTAAGCATAATCCAGATATTGTGTACATGGCTTCGCAGCGGGTGTACCGCAGCTTAAATAAAGCGGAGAGCTGGGAATCAATCAGTGGTGATCTTACCAAGAATAAAAAACAAGGTAATGTTCCTTTCTCAAGCATTGCCTCATTGGCTGAATCGCCCGTGAAGTTTGGTTTATTGTACGTGGGTACCGATGATGGCAACGCTTGGGTAAGTAAAAACGGTGGTGGTAGTTGGGAGTCGATCGCAACGGGTTTACCTACCGATAAATGGGTGAGTAGCATTTCGCCTTCGCCACACGATGAAGCAACAGTATTTGTTTCGCTGAACGGTTATCGCACCGATGATTTTAAAACCTATGTATTCATGAGTTCGGATTACGGAAAAACATGGACAAGTGTGAAGGGTAACTTACCCGAGTCGGTGGCGAATGTTATTATTCAGGATCCGGTAAATGCAAATTTGTTCTATTGTGGTTTGGATAATGGTACTTATGTGAGTCTGGATGCTGGTAAGAGCTGGCAATTACTGAACAAAGCTTTGAATGTAGCCAGCTACGATATGATGGTGCACCCACGCGATAACGAATTGATAGTAGGTACACACGGTCGCAGTGTATTTGTGGCCGATGTAAAACCTTTACAAGCATTGAAAGATGCAAGCAAAGCAATTGTTGCCTATGCCAACGATGGAATTCGTTATAGCGAACGCTGGGGACAAAAATCATATTCCTGGAGCACAGCCTACGAACCGAGCACCAGCATGTTGTATTATGTCGGAAAACCAACTACTACCATTTCAGTTGAAATTCTGGATGAGAAGAATAATGTGGTAAGAACTTTATCCACAACTGGGGCAGCAGGGTTTCATTCTGTGAACTGGGATCTGAAAATTAATGAAGTTGCTGCCGCTCCGGCCAAAGTAAAAACAAAACCTGCACCCACTACTACTGCTTTGAAGTATGCTGGTAAGGGTAAGTATAAAATCAAATTTATTAACGGCACTGAAAGTAGTGAAACAACTTTTGAAGTGAAGTGATCAATAACCGCAGAGGCGCTGAGTCGCGAAGGTTTTACTTGGCGTCTCTGCGTCTTAGCGGTTGTCAGCTTTTAGCTTATTCTCAATAAACCCAGTACTCATTCTCATCAAATCAGGAAAGAAATTGAGGAACTCATTCTCAAAATCTTTGTAATGAAGATTTAACTCCTCAATAGCTTCATCCATTTTTGAATCGTAGGGAGTTCGTTTCGCCATACCACTCAGCGCACGGTGGATACCTTCAGGTTTCGAATAATTTAACAGCCAGTTTCCTTCAATCATGTAGGGCATCAGGTACTTTACCTGCACGGGTAGTATCGGTTCAGATTTTTGTAATACGTGATAGCAATGTTGCGCGTAATCCTGCAGCGGTTGCGTATTATAACTTGCCCAGTTGCGTGCTAAAAAATGATCGTAAAACATATCGACAATGACCGGGGCATAATGCCGGTATTTGGGTCGCAGACGGATTTTACTTTCCAACACCACTTCGTGACTATCGGTGAACTCATCAATTTCGCGATGCAACTCTATTCCCAGTGCAATGCGAAAGGCATAGCGCTCGTAGATATCGCGGCCACGCACAAAGTCCCCAATAAAATTGCCTACCATAATTTCCTCGTCAGCGCCCGAGAGATACAAATGTGCCAGAAAATTCAAACCAGTTTCATTTTACAAATGGTATGTAAGATAGGTGATTTTAGTTTATTTTTACTTTAGAGGTTATGTCATAAAGAAGCTAAGTCGCGAGACTGATGAAGACTGTTTAAACATGGTGTCTTTGTGCCTTAGTGGCGAACAATCCTAAACTAATTAAACAATTTTAAAATGATTGTACTGGAACAACTTAAACTATTGGTAAACCTGGCCCGCATTGATGGCGACATGGGTGGTAATGAGCGCACGTACATTATCAACATCGGCAAAGCACATGGCTTTCCGGAGTCATCGGTGGAAACACTTTTTTACTCCAGTCACGAAGCTATAATTGCCAAGGAGTTAACAGCCGATCAAAAGTTTAATTACATTTTTAATCTTGTGCAGCTGATGAAATTAGACGAACGGCTGTACGAAGAAGAAATAAAATTCTGTGCCAGTACGGCAGCTAAACTCGGCTATAAGCCGGAAGTGATGTTTGAGTTGATGTTAAAAGTAAAATCAACTGAAATGACATCTGATGAAAAAGCTGCTCTACAGAAACTAACAGACCAATACCTCAACTAAAAAATTATAACCTAAACCCTATGCAAAAATTTTTACTCGTTTTGATGCTTGTTGGCCTGAGTGTTGCAAGCTATGCCCAGCGCACCCTCATTCATTGTGGTTCGCTGATCGATGGAAAATCAAAAACCCTACAAAGTCAGGTAACCATTGTGGTGGAGGGCAACAAAATTGTTGCGGTTGACAAGGGTTTTACAAAAGCGGGTAAAGAAGATAAGATCATTGACCTGAGCAAAAAAACGGTAATGCCAGGGTTGATTGACATGCACGTGCACATTGAAAGCGAAACCAGCAAAGACGCCTTGGTAAAACGCTATACACAGAACGAAGCAGATGTAGCCTTTCAATCTACCATTTATGCGCGCAAAAACCTGATGGCAGGTTTTACAACCGTGCGCGATTGTGGTGGCTCAGGTGTAAACATTTCATTACGCAATGCAGTGAATGCCGGTACCATTGTAGGCCCGCGCATTTTTACAGCAGGCAAAGGAGTTGCCACTACGGGTGGTCATGGTGATCCGACCAATGGTGCGCGTAAAGATTTAATGGGCGATCCCGGTCCGAAAGAAGGCGTAATCAATGGCCCTGATGATGCACGCAAGGCAATACGCCAGCGCTACAAAGATGGTGCGGACTTTATCAAGATTACTGCAACGGGCGGGGTGTTGAGTGTAGCAAAAGATGGAAGCGGTCCGCAGTTTACACAAGAAGAAGTAAATGCAATTGTGGAAGCAGCGAAAGATTATGGCTTTCATACGGCAGCGCACGCACACGGTGCAGAGGGCATGAAGCGCGCGGTGTTGGCTGGCATTACTACAATCGAACATGGAACGTTAATGAGTGAAGAAGTAATGGATTTGATGAAGCAGAAAGGAACGTACCATGTGCCAACTATTATTGCAGGTCGCTCAGCTGCCGAGTATGCGCAGATTC
>DPSB01000050.1 GCA_003537495.1 Cytophagales bacterium
GGATAGTTTTTTAGTAGTTCGGAATAATGTTTTATAGATGTAATTTTTTGTTCCGCAAAGATAGCATTCGTATACGATTGCAAAACGCCATAAGCGAGAATTCCAATTTGAATGGTAGCAAATTATCCTACAGTAGAATATCGATATAGAGTGACATTCTTTGGTGAACTAAGAAATTAGCGTGATTTTCTATGGAAAAAATTTTCACTTTGTCGCCTCCTTTGTTTTTGCCTATTTTTACCCATAACCAAACTGATATTCTGAGGTGGCGCAAACAAAAACTTTGGTTAACGGATTATCCGAAAAGAAGATAACAGCAATTATTGCCGATTATCGTCTTGCTTGCGAAAGTCGCGAAGCTAGCCTGCTCGGGCGCAAAGAAGTGTTTATGGGCAAGGCTAAGTTTGGCATTTTTGGCGATGGCAAAGAGATGGCTCAGATTGCGATGGCGAAAGTTTTTCGTGCTGGCGATCATCGTGCGGGCTACTATCGCGATCAAACCTTTATGCTTGCCATTGGCGAGCTTACCTTGCAACAATACTTTGCTCAATTATATGCACACACCAGCGTGGAGGCAGATCCTGCTTCGGCTGGTCGTTTAATGAATGGGCATTTTGCCACACGCATGATTGATGAAAACGGTGCATTCAAAAATCTGGCGAAGTCAAAAAATAGTAGTTCCGATATTTCACCAACTGCAGGCCAGATGCCGCGATTGGTTGGACTTGCATACGCATCAAAATTGTTTCGTAATAATCCCGAACTATCGGCTTACACCGAATTAAGTAATGCTGGTAACGAAATAGCGTTTGGAACAATTGGTAATGCTTCTACTTCCGAAGGCCACTTCTTTGAAGCGATTAATGCCGCAGGGGTATTGCAGGTGCCCATGTTAGTTTCCATATGGGATGATGAATATGGTATTTCAGTTCCGGCAGAATATCAAACCACCAAAGGCAGTATTTCAAAAATCCTGGCTGGCTTTCAAAGAAATGAAAATGAGAAAGGTTACGAAATTTTTACTGTAAAAGGTTGGGATTACCTTTCGTTGATTAGCACTTACGAGAAGGCAGAAAAAGTTTGTCGCGAAGAGCATGTGCCGGTTTTAGTGCATGTAACTGAAATGACACAACCGCAAGGTCACTCTACATCAGGTTCGCATGAACGTTACAAGACTAGAGAACGACTAACCTGGGAAACAGAGTTTGATTGTATCCGGAAACTTCGCCAATGGTTAATTGAGAACGGAGCAGCTTCAACCGATGAATTAGACGAGATTGAAAAAGGTGCAAAAGCAACTGCACGTGCTGCGAAAGAAGCAGCCTGGAAAGATTTCAATAAAGACATTCAGAAATCGCAAAAGCAGCTGGAGCAGATTTTGAATGAAGCTATTACTGAGCAACCTGCTATAGAAGACTTTGTTTTGGACTTGCGTAAAACAATTAATCCATTGCTGATGGATTCTGTTAGAGCAGCCCGAAAAGCAGCCCGGTTGCTGAGAAGCAGTAAATCCGAAACACGAAGCCGGTTGGTTGAATGGATTAAAAACTCTGAAGAAAAAAACTTTGATCGCTTTAGTTCATACCTGCATAGCCAATCGCAATGGTCTGCACTAAAAGTAAATCGTATACCTGCGAATTATACTGATAGCTCACCTTTAGTAGATGGTCGCGAAATTTTGCAAGCCTGCTTTCGCGAAGCGTTGCAGCGCGATCCTAAAGTACTTGCCTTTGGTGAAGATGTAGGAAAAATTGGTGATGTGAACCAAGGCTTTGCCGGACTTCAACAAAAATTTGGTGAGTTGCGCGTTACCGATACCGGCATTCGGGAGTGTACAATAATAGGGCAGGGTATTGGTGCGGCATTGCGCGGACTAAGACCTATTGCAGAAGTACAATACCTCGATTACTTGTTGTATGCGTTGCAAACGCTGTCGGATGATCTCGCTTGTTTACAATACAGAACGAAGGGTGGACAGAAAGCTCCGTTGATAGTAAGAACGCGTGGCCATAGGTTGGAAGGTGTATGGCATGCAGGTTCACCCATGGGTATGATCTTACATTCACTGCGCGGTATGTATGTATTAGTACCCCGCAACATGACGCAGGCCGCAGGGTTTTATAATACCTTATTGCAATCAGACGATCCAGCTTTGGTTATCGAGTGTCTGAACGGTTATCGGTTGAAAGAAAAACTACCAACTAATATTGGTGAGTTTACCGTGCCTTTAGGCGAACCTGAAATACTGAAAGAAGGTACAGATGTTACTGTGGTAACCTATGGTTCGATGTGCCGCATTGTTATGGAAGCTGCGGCTGATCTTGAGGCTGTGGGAATTTCGTGTGAAGTGATTGATGTGCAAACGTTGCTGCCGTTTGATTTAACTAATACCATCGTTCAATCAATCAAAAAAACAAATCGGGTTTTATTTGCTGATGAAGATGTGCCCGGTGGCGCAACTGCTTTTATGTTACAACAGGTAGTGGAGGGACAAGGTGCCTATCGGTTTTTGGATTCAGTTCCGCGCACACTCTCAGCGAAAGAACATCGCCCGGCTTATGGTTCGGATGGTGATTATTTCTCCAAACCAAGTTCTGAAGATGTATTTGATGCTGTTTATGAAACGATGCACGAGACGGATCCGGAGAGATTTCCAGGTATTTACTAATTATTAATTTAGTTCAGTGTAAACTCATCCGATTCAACTGGAAGACTTTTGTTAAGGGCTCGATCGCGAATCCACACACGGAATTTCAAGACCTTCAAACCCAGTATTAATCGCAAAGCTGGCGATCCTATCTTATACTCAATTTCACCCTCTAAAGGCGAACCGATTCTATCTGAAATGAGAAT
>DPSB01000463.1 GCA_003537495.1 Cytophagales bacterium
CGCGACTCGATAATGATCCTCTTCAACTTTATGGATCAATAGTTTAACGGGATATTTTCCCGGATTCACTTTCGTCTTAAAAGGTTTGTGGTCATTAATGAAAAATGGATCACCGGCAATAATTTGTCCGGTTGGTAGGTACAGTTCTCCAATGAGAACTTCTTCTATATCCGCAGTATCCAGAACGGACTTTAAGTCAAACGCTAATTTGTCAGAAGTAACTGTCTTTGGTTTACAACCAAATAATCCTAGAAATCCCATAATAAGTAAAGCTACTCTCATCAATAATTTTATTGCCCACCAAGTCCAGCTATAAACAACTAGTTGCTTATAGCCCGTTATTAACTTACTAAACATACTTTAAATCCACATCCTTACAAAACAAAAAAGGCCGTCAGTGACAGCCTTTTTCGTTATGCACGTTTCAATTCCATAATGGTAATTTCAGGAGGCATACCGATGCGCCCCGGATAGCCCAGGTAGCCAAAGCCGCGGTTTACATACAAATGCTGGTTGCCTTCGGTATATAAACCTGCCCATTGTTTATAGGCATATTGCGAAGGGCTCCATTTAAAATCTCCTAACTCTACACCAAACTGAAAACCGTGTGTATGTCCCGCAAAGGCAATGTCAATATCTTTATACGTGGGTCGCACCTGTGCATCCCAATGGCTAGGGTCGTGGCTTAATAATAATTTTACAGCGGCATCATTAGTATCGGCATAAGACTTATCGAGTTTGCCGTATTTGGCAAAACCACCACCGCCCCAGTTTTCAATTCCAAGTATGGCCAGCTTCTCGCCACCCTGTTCAATAAACCGGTGTTCGTTCATCAATAAATCAAAACCGAGTAAGCGATGCGCTTCAATCAGATCTTTAAAGTTTTGTTGCTTGGCTTCTTTGGTAGTCCAGCTTTTATAATCGCCATAGTCGTGGTTGCCGGTTACGGAGAACACACCCAGTGGTGCTTTCAGTTTATCAAATACGTTGATGTAATCTTTTACCTCCACCGATTCGTTGTTCACCAAATCGCCCGTAAAAAATATCAGATCGGGTTTTTCATTCAGCACCATCTCTACCCCACCCTTTACAGCACTTTTGTTAAAGAAACTTCCACTGTGGATGTCGGACAGTTGTGCAATGCGCAAGCCATCAAATGACTTCGGTAGATTAGGAAGTTTTACCGTTACCTTGCGCACGCGGTAATCATGCGCCCCCGATACAATACCATATACCATCGCACCAAATGGAACCGCACTCGCAATAACAGCAGCTTGTGTTAAAAATTGCGAACGCGTTATCGGCTCGCCCGGCAATGCTTCGCTTTTCCTCTGAAACAACTGTGCTACCCACCTCACCAAACGTTGGATATCATCCATCAGCAAAAAGATAATGCCGATGAGTTTTGAAAAATACGTTGCAAACACTCCTGTAATAATCCAGTTGCGCACGTTGGCGCTTATGGTATAAGGGTCGGCTACCTGCCACCAGATTAAAGCAGCAAAACTTAATCCTGTCGGAATCCAAAAACCAATGCGACCCACTTGCCGCCAAAGAGGCGACCAGCTTTTGGTTACCGCCAGCACCGCCTGATAGAAATAAATGTCTATCAGCAGCAGCAAAGCAAACGCGATTAACAAGGCCATAATACGTTTCATATTAAAAAAATCATCCTGCCCCTATACAGACGCAGGATGATTTAGATTTATTGTATCTCTCTTTGCCAAGTGGCACTAAGACATATACTTATGTAGCAAGTGTAATCAATGCGCAGTTGCCGGAGTTGTTTCTTCCGCAACTGGCACTAAGCTTCTCTTAAACACTTTAACCTTAAGCTTGGCTACCAGCAGGTACAATACCGGCACAAGCACAAGCGTAAGTATGGTTCCGAAAATTAATCCGAAGATCATGGTCCAGCTTAACGGGCCCCAAAAAGCAACGTTATCGCCACCAAAGAAAATATGTGGATTAAGTTCAGTAAACATTTTTACAAAGTCGATGTTGAAGCCAACGGCCAATGGAATTAATCCCGCAGTAGCGGCCATGGCTGTAAGCAATACGGGTGTCATCCTGGTTTTAGATGCCTCGATAATAGCAGCCCGTAACTCCATGCCTTGTGCAATCAGCATATCGGTAAACTCTACCAACAAAATACCATTGCGCACTACAATTCCCGACAGGGCCAGAATACCTACGCCCGTCATTACCACCGACATCTCCATTTTAAATAATGCAAAGCCGATTAACACACCAATTACACTAAACACAATTTCGGCTAATACTATAAATGGTTTGCTGGTTGAATTAAATTGCAACACCAGAATCATAAAGATGAGCAAGGCAGCAATTAAAAACGCTTTACCCATAAAGGCCATAGTCTCAGCCATCTCTTCCTGCTCGCCTGTCATTTTGTATGACACGCCATCGGGGAATGAATAGTTATCGAGGTGGCCTACAATTTCCTGCACCACTTCATTAGCGTTGTAGTTGTTCAATACGTTTGAAGAAAGTGTAATCACACG
>DPSB01000408.1 GCA_003537495.1 Cytophagales bacterium
GTATTGGGTTGCGATTCGCCATAGGTGATTTTGAGGATTACGGTATAGTCGCGGTTAATCAGCAAATCCCATTTCATAAACTCACACTTGCTTTGATGAGGTTTATCGAGAACAACGTTGAGTAACTCATGGCAAGGTGTACTTCCCACAAAGCGCATTTCTTCGGGACTGTAAGAATCACCAACAAAGCCCAGTAAGCCGATGATTCCGGTTAGAAAAAATTTCATACTGAAAGATAGTTGTCAATCAGGTTAAATTCAGACTAACATGACAAAGCGCTTGAAATTCTTGACCATTGGGCCAAGATATTACCCCGCCCAACCTTCTCTATCCAAACTTCTATACTGAATCGCTTCCGCCAGATGTTCAATTTTTATTTCAGGTGTTCCGGCAAGATCAGCAATGGTGCGCGAAACTTTTAAAATACGGTCGTACGCGCGGGCACTCAATCCCAAAACTTCCATAGCTGTTTTTAATAACGTACGTCCGGCATCGTTGATGACACAAATATCTTTTACCATGTTGCTCGGCATCATGGCATTGCAATAAATATTCTTTTGATCTTTGAATCGTTCGCTCTGTATCTCGCGGGCTTTCACCACACGCAATCTTATTTCTTCACTGGTTTCGTTTTTGCGCTGGGTAGTCATCTGATCGAAACTTACCGGCACTACCTCCACGTGTAAATCAATGCGATCTAACAACGGGCCGCTCACTTTACTTAAATAGCGTTGCACCACACCGGGGCCACACACACATTCCTTTTCAGGATGATTATAATATCCGCACGGGCAAGGATTCATGCTTGCCACCAACATAAAGTTGGCGGGGTAATCAATGGAAACTTTCGCCCGCGATATCGTAACGCGTCTCTCTTCCATGGGTTGGCGCATTACCTCTAACACGGTGCGTTTAAACTCCGGCAACTCATCCAGAAACAAAACTCCGTTGTGCGACAACGAAATTTCTCCGGGTTGTGGATTACCACCGCCACCAACTAATGCTACATCAGAAATTGTATGATGCGGACTGCGATACGGACGCGTGGTCAGCAAAGTAGAATCGGCACCAATCTTACCCGCTACAGAATGTATCTTGGTAGTTTCCAACGCTTCGTTAAGTGTAAGCGGTGGAAGTATAGAAGGCAAGCGTTTTGCCAACATGGTTTTACCCGCACCGGGCGGACCAATCATAATTACATTATGCCCACCGGCTGCGGCAATCTCCAAAGCCCGCTTAATGTTTTCCTGGCCTTGTACATCTTTAAAGTCGGCTTCGTAGTTGTTGAGTTTGCTTTGAAATACTTCGCGTGTATCAATGCGCAAAGGCTCAATAACTTTTTTCTTTTCAAAAAAGTCGATTGCCTCTTGCAACGTTTCCACACCAATTACATCCAGATTATTTACAATGGCCGCTTCGCGGGCGTTGGCTTTGGGTAACACAAAGCCTTTAAACTCTTCTTTGCGTGCCTGTATGGCAATAGGCAATACTCCTTTTATGGGTCGCAGAATTCCATCCAGCGAAAGTTCACCCATAATCACGTATTGATCGAGTGCTTCAGCTTCAATTTGTCCGCTTGCTTTTAATACCGCTAATGCAATAGGTAAATCGTAGGCACTGCCTTCTTTGCGAATATCGGCTGGAGCAAGATTAACCACCACTTTGTTGCGCGGCATAAAATACTTCAGGCTTTTAAAAGAAGATTCTACGCGGTGCTGACTTTCTTTTACAGCCGTATCAGGCAACCCACTCATGTGGAAATCTTTGCCTTGCGTTACGTTAACTTCTACGGTGATTGTGCGGGCATCTACACCATGTACGGCACTGCCAAAGGTTTTAGAAACCATGATTTTTTATTTCCAGATTTAAAATTCAAAATAAGGATGAGACCAAGATAAGAATCTTTGGCATGTAATGCCTGCAGAATAAGAACTTCTTTATAGATGAGGGAACCGACTAAACTAATTGCTTGGAGTTTACAAGAAAACGTAAACAATCATTTCGCTCCAGACGATGGTGCTTCTTTTACCGGTTGTTTAGGCGATTGCTGCAAATCGTACACCTTAGCCTTTAAGGTATTGTTTTCGTGGCGTAGGATTTCATGTTCTTTTCGGGCTGTTCGCATCTCAATAAAATGCCAGACTACATCAATTGCAAATAGCACCACGCCCAGTAAAGCTCCATATTTAAATAACTTAAGGGAGTTGTAAAGACTCAGTAAATCGCTCAGGTCTTTTCTCGATTCTACATAAATCACGAAAATGAAAATGAAGATGTGGTACAACCCGAATATGGCAAAGAAAATACGCCTGCGTTGGTTCATTCAAAAGTATGTTAACACAACAAACTTAGGCTTTTTCGGCTAAAGCCAAAATGCAATTACCTTCAAAACCTTGCAGGGCGGTTAATCGGTATTCTGAATAGATACAAGTTTGCGGTACAGGCCGTTTGCACTATTCAACTGTTCGTGCGTACCCCGTTCGGCAACCTCGCCATTTTGTATCACCACAATTTCATGGGCATGCTGAATGGTACTTAACCGATGCGCGATTACAATCGAAGTCCGGTTTTTCATCAAATTAAAAAGAGCTTCCTGTACCAATTTTTCTGATTCAGAATCTAATGCCGAAGTGGCTTCATCTAAAATTAAGATCGGTGGATTTTTCAGTACGGCACGCGCAATACTTAGCCTTTGGCGCTGGCCGCCCGAAAGTTTGGAACCACGCTCACCAATAAAAGTTTGATAACCATTTTCGGTTTGCAAGATAAAGTCGTGAGCATTGGCAATTTTGGCTGCCTGAATTACATCGGCCTCGCTAACATGCGGCATACCAAATGCGATGTTATTGAAGATGGTGTCATTAAAAAGTATAGACTCTTGCGTTACCACACCAATGTGCTGGCGAATACTTTCAAGATCATAATCTTTTAATGAGATGCCATCAATCAGCACTTCTCCTTCAGTAGGATCGTAAAAACGCGGCACCAGATCGGCCAACGTAGATTTACCTCCGCCCGATGGCCCAACCAAGGCAAGGGTTTTTCCTTTTTCTATAGTGAGGTTAATATTCTTTAAAACTTTCTCAGTTTCGTAGGCAAAGCTTACATTCTTAAAAGTGATGTTGTTTTCAAATGTTTTAAGCTGGGGCGCATCTGGTTTGCTTTTAATAGAAGGTTGAATATCCACCACATTAAAAATTCTTTCGGCTGCAATGGTACCTTTCTGCAAAGAGGTAATACCATTCGAGAAATTTTTGGCGGGCTGAATTAGCGATGCATAAAAAACCAGAAAGCCCATAAATGCTTCCGGCTCCAATTCGCCCGATCCGCCTAACACCAGATTTCCACCGTAGTAGAGAATTATGGCTACAATAATTACTCCTAACACTTCCGATAACGGAGACGAAAGTTCATTCTTCCGCGAAATGGATAAATTAACCTTGCGGTGAAAGCTGGTTTCATCATCAAT